>JAGTVF010000314.1 GCA_018224315.1 Desulfobacterales bacterium
CTGAGTCCCTCTCTGAACAGATAGAAGGCAAGACTCAGTGGTTCTGGGCTATTGAAAACATGCCGACCTGGCCGATTGACATCAAGACCAAACGGCGATTCAAGATCAATAATGTCCTGTTGTTTATTCCCCTCCTTGGCGATATTGCCAAGCGAAACATTGTCTGGAAAGACGTGATTGACTTGCTCAAGAAGCTTAGCTGAGCTCATTTCCCAGGGAAGGAAATTTCTTACCCGGGGAAATTCCGGGGACACAATACTCAATTTAAGGAAACTCAGGATTGTGCCCCCGGATTTATCGGGACAAGACAGATCAGCGGTTTTTCCATTCCACCGGGGGTTGTTTCTCAATAAATGCCCGAATGCCGTTTTGTGCATCCTCGGCCATACAGTTCATGACAATGGTGTGCTTGGCAAAATCAAGCGCCTTGTCATCTTCCTGATCCACCTGGGAATAAAAGCCCTGTTTGCCGATGCTTAAGGTAAACCGGCTGGCTTCTGCAATTTGGGCCGCCAGCTTTTCGGTTTCCTGATCCAGTTGGCTTAACGGCACCACCCGATTGACCAGCCCGAGCTGTTTGGCCTCTTCGGCCGGGAAATAACGGCCGGTCAAAAGCATCTCCATGGCGGCCTTTCTTCCGATGGCCCGGGAAACGGAAACCGCCGGTGTCGTACAGAAAAGACCGATTTTCACGCCGGGCGTGGCAAAGCTTGCATCCTCGCCGGCGATGACCATATCACACCAGGCGGCCAGCTGGCATCCGGCCGCGGTGGCAATGCCCTGAACCTGTGCAATCACGGGCTGCGGCAGATCATGGATCAACTGCATCATCCGGGTGCACTCATCAAAAATCCATTTGTATGATTTTACGCCCCCGTTTTGCAGTTCAGGCAAATAATGGCCGGCACAGAAATTTTTGCCTTCGGCCCGGATAATGACGACTTTTACGGATTCATCTGCAGAGACCTGCCCAAGGGCGTGGATGATCTCCTGAATCATTTGCCCGGAGAGCGCATTGATCTTTTCCGGGTTGGCCAGGGTCAGAATCCCAACGGCATCCTTTGTACTAAAACGGATCTTTTCGTAGTTCATAACAGGTCTCCTTTGTTCAGGTTTAAAAGCTTTCTTCCATATTTATATTACATGCATACCCAAATGGCAACCTGCGATGGAAAAAACGCATCACCTGCCTCGGGGAGATCCTGATGTTAAAGGGCGGCGGGTGTTTGTTATGGGCGGGCAAAAATCCGGCCCAGGTCGGCAAGCAGGTCAATATCGCCCTCGGCCCTGTATTTGTTTTCCAGAAATAAAGCTGAGCCGTCAGCTTTGCCGGTGAGAATGTCCATCCAGGTTTCAAAGGGGGTATAAACGGTAAGATCGGCTGTTTCAGGATCGCCTGCATGCCCCTGGACCCGGCCGTTTTCAATGGCCAGATGGCAGCAGCCCGCCACCCCGCCGGAAAAAACAAATCGTATGCAGGCCTTGATTTGGCCGGCAGCCTCCGGGTTAAAAGCCATGGCCATGATTTGCATGAAGCTTTGGATGTCATCAGGGCGGGGGACAATTTTTCTTTCTTCAAATTCCTTTATGGTGATGCCTTCGGCAATGCATGTTTTCCAGACCAGGTTTGCCACAACGCTCCAGTTGTCAAGATCGCCGATACTCTGCCGGCCGACTTTGTCCAGGGTTTCAGAAGATATCCGCCCGGTTTCCGTCAGTTCCTTTCCGGCCTTTACAGTGGCTGCAAGAATTTCCTTTACCTTTTTTCCATGTCTGGCAGCCGCCATGGCCTCGGCCCCGGGCCGGTAGATTTCAGCAGCCAGCACATCTTTGTACACGTAATTGGCCCAGGCAGACAATGGCCCGAAAATTTCAGGCTCGTGGAAACCGGCCACTGACAAAATAACGGTTTTGGGATACGGGTAGCGCACGGGATGATGGGTCCGGCCCTGGTGTTTTACGAAAAAAGGCTCGTTCATGGGCAGGGTCCGCTCGATGAATTTTTTCATCACCGAGTTTAAGCTGTAATGATACAGCGGGCTTGCAAAAACAGACATGTCGCTGCGGCGGTACTTGTCAAACAGTTCTGCGCTCATGTCGTCTTTGTGAATGCATATGCCCGGGGTTTTTGTCCAGCATGCAAAACAGCCGGTGCAGGGTTTGATCTTTTTTTCGCGCAGATTGACAATTTCCACCTCTGCGCCGGCTTTTTTCATGCCCTCCACCAGATGGCTGAGCATGAGTTCTGTTTTGCTTTGTCCCTGGCTGCGCGGACTGCTGTTTAGGGCCAGCACTTTCATCGAAATTCTCCTTTGATCTGCGGGATGAAACGGGAATTCCGGTGACACAATACCAAATTCCGTGAAATTCAGTATTGTGTTTGTGTGCCGGATTAAAGACTGGCCCCTTCCGTTCCGGTGAAAATCATGCTTTTTTAAAATCGCTGAAAGGGTTACTGGATCATGCCAAGCACCCCGTAAATGATCAGGTAGGCGGCGACAATGTAGTTTAGCATCTTTGGCATAAACAGAATCAGTACGCCGGCAAGAACAGACAATATTCCCTGTATTTCAATATGAAAAGTCATAAAATTCCCCCTTCCGTCCTTTTAATTGGTTTCGGTTTTGTATTTTGTGTCGTCATGTTTCATTTGAAGTCCCGCCTTCCGTAATTCAACTATATGGAAATAATTCTGCTGGCGTAATCATGCAACATACTTTCCACGCCCCTGAGTTCCGTTTAGGAGAACGTTAAAGTGTACTTGGCTTTTCAGAAAATTGAGATCACAGCCATTTTGATCCGCCCGCGGCAAAACTATCTGAAATAACTTGGGTAAATCGCCAATCAGTAAAATATCTATGCGGGAAAGGGGTTTTTGTCAACCCGGAAATGGATCACCTTAATAATGGCCCTTTATCTTCCATGGCCAGCGCAACAAAGCGGTTTTCCAGTGTTGTGCGAAGCGTTTTGATTTGTTCGGTGATCCGCTGAATCCGGGCCAGCCGGCCGGGGTTTTCTTTGATGAGCCGGTGTTTCTGGGTGGCGCACA
>JAGTVF010000315.1 GCA_018224315.1 Desulfobacterales bacterium
CCTATTACGTGGACAACGGCATGGGCCGCTACATTGAAAAGCAAGAAGCCAAACAGATCATTGCCAAAAATGATGAAGCCGGCCTGGTGATGCAGCCGTTTAACTCCCAGGCCGTGGGCGGCATGTGCTCCTGCTGCGGCTGCTGCTGCGGGATGCTCCGGTCCTTAAAACTCCAGGACAGCCCGGCTGAGGCGGTCAAAAGCAATTACTACGCCAAAGCAGACGAAGAGACCTGCGTGGGCTGTGAAACCTGTGTGGAACGCTGCCAGATGGATGCCATTTCCATGGTGGATGAAAAAGCCTATGTGGAACAAAACCGGTGCATCGGCTGCGGCCTGTGCGTGACCACCTGTCCCACCGATGCCATGGCCTTAAAGAAAAAATCCGAAGATGAGCTCTATCTGCCCCCGGAATCGGGTATGGAAACCTACATCCGCATCGCCCAGGAGCGGGGCAAGATCTGAGTTTTGCCTGGAAAGGGGCTTTCTTCCCGCAAACCATGACTTTTATCGCAGGAGACGAGACAACTGCAGCATTGGCGTCATCAGCTTGTGCGGGTTTTCGCATACGCCTGACGCGGAAGTGGTTTGATTATTTGCCGGCCGTTTTGAGCTGGATTTCCTGTTGGGCTGAAAGCGGGCCTGCGATTTCAAGTGGCCAATAGGTGGACAGGGTGATTTTGTCCACCAAGCAAGAAATTCGGCCCTTTGTCTGAAACGCCGCCATTTTTTCAGCCACGTCCCTGGTGTTAAAAGCACCGGCATACAGGCCGATTGTCAAATGTGGAATATACGGCCTTGTCCGTTCTTCACAAAAGCTGTTGGTTAAAATCCGCCGGATTTGGTCCAGTCCGCCCTGGGAGTCAAAGACCTCCAGAAACGGCGCTGCAGCAAAACTGTTTATGCCGTTGATGCAAATCTCAAAGGGCTCAATCCGCGCCTGCCATAGATCCCGCAGATGGCGCCGAAGGCTTTGGCTGCTGTAATCATCACTGAACCGCGGGCTATGGGTCAGAAACCCGCATACCAGAAGGGAGACATGGGGCTGGCGCCGGTAGGGGGAGAAAAGAAACCGATCCATCCATGCCCTTGCCGCATCAAAGCGCGATTGGATCTGTGCATTGCAAATGTCTGCGGTCCAGACCGCAAATTTCTCTCGCCCTTTGTGCCAGTGGCTGTAGTCGCGTTTTTTTGTGGCCAGGGTGGTTTTATAAGACAGAAATTCGTTCCGGACTTCCCTGGTTTGGATGTCTCTGGCTTCTTCGGGCATACCTGTTTGCTTTATTTTTCTTTGATCACATGTTTGCGGCCGGCTACACAGATTTGGAGGCGGTCGTTTTCGTCTTCTTCCATCAATGCGGACATCCGGATCATGGCCCGCTCGGCAAACCGGATTCGCTCATCGTTGTTTATGGTATAGAGCCGGTCATTCTGAATATACACCATTTCCGGATCCAGCCGGATCTCCCGGCCCGTGTTGAGCACCAGCCATATCTCGCTGTTTTCCTGTCGGATATCAAATGCGAACAAGGCGGTGTCTTCATAGGGGAAATAGACTTTTTCCCAGATCCCGCCCTTGTCCTGGAGCACGAAATAGCCGTTTTCATCCCGGTTAATGTGGCTGTGAAAATAGTCAATGATTTTCTTTTTCCGGAACCGCCCGCCATCATTTCGCCACCACCCCTCGCTGTCGAGCCAGAACACGGCCTCTTCTCTGGGGATCACCACAATGTTTGCATCCTGGTTCATCTGATAAAATTTTCTTTTGCTGCTGGTGTTTTTGGTTTTTTCAATCATAGCCCAAAACACCGCCGTTGAAAAGGCCTGTGTTTGGCTGATGGCGTTCATATCCGCACTATCCTTTTATTGTATGCCGCGGTCACCATTTACCAGTGTCTCAAACACAGTGATCCCTATCCATCAATCAAGCAGAAAAGGAGCCCTGTGCAATGACAAACCAGATTACCAAAGCTATAGTTGTTTTACGGGCGTGCGGCCTGTTATTCTTAACCACATGTTCCATTAAAGGAGGGGGAACCATGCAAAGCAATGCCTATGAAGCGATACATTCAAAGATCGCTGGTCTGACTGTAAATGATTTGGAGGATCATGCCGTTGCCGTGGATGGCCTCTGGCAGGACCGCCGGGTGGTGCTGGTGTTTCTGCGCCATTACGGGTGAATGTTTGCCAGTCAGCAGGTGGCTGACGTAATCGAGGTCAAGCCCGAACTCGACGCAATGGGCGTTAGCCTGGCGGCCATCGGCAGCGGCACGCCGGACCAGGCCCGGGCCTTTACGGAAAAATTCAACTACCCCGGTGAAATGTATGTCAATCCCTCGCTGTCGGTCTACAAGGCCTTCGGGCTGAAGCGGGGATTTTTGAAAACCCTGGGTCCGGCCTCGGTGGCGCGCGGAATCAAGGCCATGTTTCGGGGCCACCGCCAGGGCAGCAGCGCCGGAGACCTCTGGCAGCAGGGCGGCATGTTTGTGCTGGGCCCGGGCGAGCAGCTTGTTTTTGCGCACCGCAACCCGGGCGCAGGAAAACAGGCCGATCTCAAAGCCGTTCTGGCAGCTGCGGCCGGACCCTGACCGCGCAAGGCTGCAAACAGAACCTGATATGTGTTTGAAAACCCCGGCGAGATCGATCCCGGGGCCATTGTTTCAGGAAGAGTCCGGGTAAATACGGTTCGTAAAATTCAGGGATATTCATACTTAATTCGGGGGGATCATGAAAAACAAGACAGCGATCGTAACCGGGGCATCCCGGGGTATTGGAAGGGCAATCGCCTTGAAGCTCGGGGAACAGGGTGTATCGGTGGTGGTCAATTATGCCAAAAACCGGCAGGCTGCAGAAGAGGTCTGCACGCGGATCACGGATATGGGCGCACAGGCGCTTTCTGTCTGCGCGGATATGCGAAACACCGGGGAAATTACCGCGCTGTTTGATCAGACATTGCAACGGTTTGGCGGCCTCGACATCCTGGTCAACAACGCGGGAATGGCTTTGTTTAAAAAAATTGAGGACATATCCGAAGACGAATTTGAAGATATTTTTGCCCTCAATGTCAAAGGCCTGTTTTTTGCCTGTCAGCAGGCGGCCAAAAAAATGGCGGACAACGGAAAGATCATCAATATTTCCACTTCCGTGACCAAAATGATGCTTCCCCATTACGGTGCGTATGCCGCCACCAAGGGGGCTGTGGAGCAGATCACCAAAGTGCTGGCAAAGGAACTGGGCCACAGGCAGATCGCCGTCAATGCCGTCTCGCCCGGACCTGTGGACACGGAACTGTTCAGGCAGGGCAAAACAGAAGAACAGATACAGAATCTCGCTGATATGGCCGCATTCGGTCGCATCGGCAGCCCCGGCGATATTGCCGGTGTCGTGGCGCTTCTGATCAGCGGCGAGGCCGGCTGGATCAGCGGGCAGAACCTATGTGTCAACGGCGGTTTTGCGGCGTGAAAGAGCAGGCCGGTACTGGCAGGCAAAAAACCGGGGCAAAGCATCTGGTAATGTCTATGTTTGCCCCGGTTCGGGAAGATGAAACAATTATTCCGCGCATACCATCAGCAGGAACAGCCCGAGGAGCAGTCACAGCCGCCGGTGTCGCATCCGGGCTGCATCTGCTGGGTGGGCTCATCGTTGATGGCTGCTACTTCGATTTCAAAGTTGAGGTTCTGCCCGGCCAGGGGATGGTTTAAATCCACCACCACTTTCTCGTCGTCGGCCTCGGCGATCTTGGCCGGGATCTGCTGGCCGTCCGGGGTCTGCAGGCCGATGACATCTCCCACCTGGGGATTCATCTCCGGGGGCACTTCCTCCCGGGAAAAAGTGTGCAGCTGTTCTTCATCCCGGTGGCCATAAGCCTGGTCCGGCTCCAGGGTGAACTCCTTTTTCTCGTTTACGCCCATGCCCAGCAGGGCCTCTTCAAAGCCCTGGATGACCTGGCCTGCACCCACCATGACCTCCATGGGCTGGCTCTCATCACTGGTATCAAAAACTTCGCCGCTATCCAGAGTGCCCTTGTAATTAACGGTGACAAATTTGCCGTTTTCAACTTTCTGCATAAAAAAACTCCTTTGGTTAAATTGATTTTGTTCAATTTACCCTAGGGATGAAAA
>JAGTVF010000316.1 GCA_018224315.1 Desulfobacterales bacterium
AAGCCCGCCTGCAGCGAAGGCAGCCAGGCGGCCACCATGCCGTCCTGGTCCCCCTGGGCCACGGACTCCCACATGGCACCCAGGCTGACCGGCAGCAGTTCGCACTCACGGCTGAGCCTCTTTTGGATGACAGCCTTGATCACATTGGAACTGGCCTTTTCCGAGGCCCAATCCACATAAACGATCTTTACGGGATTCCCGGTTTCTTCCGGATCATCAACAGCGCCGTTTTTCTCGGATATACAGCCGGACAAGAGGATAAAAATCCACAAAAGCAGACACAGGACCCTTCGGGTACGGTCAAGGATGCGGGGAAAAGAAAAACGTGGCAGTTTACAGCCCTCCGCTGATAGTTGTTCACACAAAATTTTTGATAATAGATCAATACGATTTTGCCGTAAAGATTTTTATGAACAATGAATTTTGCCCCTGCAGCCGGCTGTAACAATTTTTTGTCATCTTTTAAATCAGACACAGATCTTAAATAAACAATTCCGTAGCTGTTAAACAGCCTTGTTGCAGAAGCGGGGGGAACAGAACCAAAACAGTGCGGGAAAACAATGACCGGAAAACACAGACAAACCAATCACAAACCGCAGGAATCAAGGATTTCTTTTAAGCGAAGGGCATTTTGGGGTGCAGCCGGGCCGTCGGTGTTGTCAAAATAGACATGCACGGCTCTGCCTTCACGGCGCCAGACCTTCACCTTCCGGGCCCATTGGGCGAGTTCATCGTCGCTGTAGGCGGACTGATAGGTCTGGGTGCGGCCATGGAGACGCACATAAACCATGTCCGTGCTCACCGCATCCCAGCGGGGCCAGTCAGCGGCATCGGAAATGCATACGGCCAGGCCGCAGCCTTCCAAAAACGCGCTTGCCTCCGGCACAAACCATGAAGAATCCCGGAATTCCAGCACATGGCGGACTTCTTTCCAGGATTGCAGGGCATCGGCAAAATTCTTTAGCCGGTCCATGTCCATGGGAAACGAGGCCGGCAGCTGCCAAAGCACTGCAGTGATTTTGTGCTGCAGGGGCAACACGTTGTTTTTCTGCTTTTGCACCGCCGGCAAAGGATCTTTTAACCGCTTGGTATGCGTGGTGTATCGGCTGCCCTTGATGGCAAAGAAAAAATCATCCGGAGTCCGGGTTTTCCAGCTGTTGATGATGTTTTCCTGGAGCAGCCGGTAAAACGTGGCATTGACCTCCACTGCGTTAAAATATTGCGTGTAGTGCTCAAGCCATTTTTTCTGCGCAACCCCGGCAAAAAAATCTGCCTTCCACGCCTTATAATTCCAGCCGCTGGTGCCGATAAACAGTTCAGGGATTGTTTCAGTCAAAACGTTTCTCCTGATTGCTGTGCCCAAAAAAAGCCAATCAAGCAATTAACTTTTCGGATTTTCTAAGAAATTAAACAGATTCCAAATCAATGTCAACAATTGCCGGCAAACAAAAACCGTGTCCCCGTACGGCAAAGCATTCAGCAAAACCGCTCATGCCGGCATCTTGACAAAAAAAAGAAATTCAATTAAGGCTGACTCAGAATCAACTGCGCAAGGCCAAAACGCGCTTTGCGTCCAAAGGCAAACACTGGTCTTGTCATGGAAGAAAAATCCGGCGTGTACCGGTATTTACTCACGTTTCTGCTTTTTCTCGCCCTGCCCTGCAATGCCGCGGCGCAAAGCGCCAAGCCCCTGAGTTACTGGCTGGGTTCCGGCTATGACGTGCCGGAAGTCCGGACCGAGGTCTTTACCATTGCCCCCGAGATAAAGCTCGGCATAGACTGCAGCGATAACATCCCCATAGACGCCCCGCCTGGCAAAAACACCGCTGAGATGACCATTGTCATGACACCGGAGATGACCATCCGTTCCCGCGGGCCTGCACACTTTCTGGGCATTGATATCGGGTTCAACAGCGACATATTGACCACGCGATCCGCTGAGCCGGATATAAACAGCCATGTCTCGCTAAACGGCAGGATGGCGCTGCCCGGACAATCTTTTTTGACCGGCCGCATCAGGATCCGCAGCATGCACGAAGGAAACGGCGGGACGGAGTCCCTGCGCCTGGGCATTGGAACTGTTTTGCCCCTGAACCTGGATGGGTCAGTCAAGCTATGGGGCGGGCACATGGACCGGGAGCGCGAGGATCTCAACGACATCAGCAGATTGTGGTGCGGCCTGTCTGTGGACTGGAAGGCCACAACGCTGACCTGCTTTCAGGTCAGGGCCGAAACCTCTGTTGAAGAAACTGCAATGGCGGGCTCGCCGGGCATAGGGACATTTGACGCCCGGGCGCGGGTGGATCACCAGGTGTTGGAAAACCTGTTGGCGGGTGTCAATGTCCAATACAAAAACAATGACTACAAAGGCATTGATATAACGGATCAATACCTGGATTTCGGCCCCAGGCTCACCTATTTCTGGAACCGCAAAATCAGCGTGGAAGCCAGTCACACATACAGACAAAAAGACAGTAACGTGGAAAAAAGGCAATACACGGAAAATAAATTCGACCTGGCCATAAACGGAAAATTTTAAAGGCTGTGATCCAAAACGATTTTCCCGAAAGATTCAGCTTTCAAAAACGCCTTTAATGCATCTGCCAGATCTCTGCGGCCGATGACCCGGGCTGTTTTTTCCGCACCCGGGCATGCCCACTGACCGGCAAGCTTTTCCCAGACCGCCTTTTTTTCCGCAATGGGAATTTCCACCGAATCCACGCCCAGCAGGTTCACCCCCCTGAGGATAAACGGCAAAACCGTGGTTTCAACCTGTGTGCCGGCGGCCAGGCCGCAGCAGGAAACAGAGCCGCCCGGATAAATCTGCTTGAGCAGCTCTGCCAGGGGCGCGCCGCCCACGGTATCCACGGCGTTTGCAAACCCGGGTTTTAAAAGCGGCTTTTTTGACGGCTCAAAAGCTTCCCTGCCAACCACCCCGGATGCACCAAGCTGCCTGAGCCTCTCTGCCTGATCCGCCTTGCCGCTGACCGCCACCACTTCAAAGCCGATTTTTGACAAGATCTCAACGGCCACGCTGCCCACCGAGCCGCTGGCACCCGTGACAACCGCCCTGCCCTGACCGGCTGCAGCGCCCATTTTCAGCAGCTTTTCCACGCAAAGCCCCGCTGTCAGCCCAGCGGTACCGTATACCATTGCTTTGGGGGCATCCCAGCCCGGCGGCATGGGCACACACCAATCCGCAGGCACCCGGATGTATTGTCCGAAACCGCCGGGTGTGTTCATGCCCAGATCATAGCCGGTGACGATCACCTGATCACCCGCAGCCGGGCCCTGCCGGGATTCAACCACCTCGCCGGCAGCATCAATTCCGGGGGTATGGGGATAGCTGCGGGTAACGCCCTTATTGCCGGAGGCGGAAAGGGCATCCTTATAGTTCAGCGATGAATGCGTGACCCGGATGAGCACATCGTTTTCAGGCAGATCGGAAATTTTGCAGGTCTCTTCTGCACCCTCATATCCGCCGTTTTTCTCATGAACCCGCCATGCCGTGTAAAGATCCGGACTTGTCATATTGCCTCCTCCTGTGCTGGCACTTCACTTAAACGTTGATGCGCCTGTAAAAAATCTTTTTTACAGGCAGTGTTAAGTGATTCAGTGTTAAGTAAAATCAAACGGTTTCACCGGACTGCGCACCCCGTTGCCGTCGGAAAGCGCGTGGGCCTGCCAGCCGCTGCAATGAATTTGAAATCCTATAGATTCAGAATTATCATGAAAACACAAATGGCAAACCCAAAACCCTGGAGGGGATATGAACACGATCAAAGGATTGTTTTTTGATGTGGGCGGAACGGTTTTTGACTGGAAAAACACTGCGCGGGAACATATCGAAAAACTGGCTGCACAGCACGGCGAGACCATAGACAGCGAGGCCTTTGCCGTTGACTGGCGAAATGAGATGTTTAAAGTTCACACCCAGGTCAGGCAAGGCAACCTGCCCTGGATGAATTCCGATGACATGCACCTGCGGGCACTGGATAAAATGAAAACCGATTACCCGCTGCTGACCCGAATTGATCCGGTCTCTTTGATAAAATCCACCTGGCATTGTCTCAGGGCATTTGACGGCGCCCCGGAGGCCATTGCCCGCCTGCGGACCGGGTATACGGTGGTGGTGCTCACGATTTTGAGCTGGGAAAGTATTGTCAACAGCGCCAAGACAGCCGGGGTCCAATGGGACGGCATTTTGTCCTGCGAGTTTCTGGGCTATTACAAACCCTCCCTGCAGGCCTACATCAAAGCCACAGGCCTGCTGGGTCTCAAGCCGGAAGAATCCATGATGGTGGCCGCCCATGAAGGCGATCTGGCAGCCGCCCGGCAGGCCGGAATGCATACGGCTTATGTGAAGGTTCCGGAGAAAGACAACATGACCGAGGGCTTCGGCCAGCCCGAGCAGGTGGATTTTGATATCGAGGCACCGGATTTTGAAACCCTGTGCCAAAAGCTGAAGGTATAATAATTGATGTACCCGTAAATTTTGGGGCTATTGCGGCCGGTGATCAAACACGATTTCCACCCGTCTGTTGCGGGCCCTGCCTTGTGCGGTTTCATTGGATGCAACCGGATTTTGCTGCCCAAGCCCTTTTGAATCGATTTTTCCGGAATCCACCCCGTTTCCGATCAGATAGCTTTTGACCATGTTTGCCCGGATTCTGGAAAGGTGCAGATTGTATCGCGGATCGCCAAGGGAATCCGAATGTCCCGTTACCCTGGCTTTCAGGCCGGAATTTTCAATAAGCAGCCGTTTGACCCGGTCCAGGGTTTCAATGGAAGCTTCATCCAGGCCATAGGTACCGTTTTGAAAATACACGGCGAATTTTTCATCCGCATACGGTGCAGCCTCTACCCGCGCAATCGCTTTGGGCGCCGGCGGATCTGAACGGGTCGCCACTATTGTTTCATCAGCAGTATTCTCAATGGGTTCCAAAGTAAATGGAGTTTGTGCAACCTGTATCTCCGGGCTGGTTGCGGACTGCGGATTTTTTCCCGGTGCTTCTGCCAAAGATTCGCCCGAATCGGTTTTGCGTCCGGATCGCTCACCCGGGTTTTGCAATGGGGGCTTTACACTGTTTTCCGGTACAGGCCCGGGTTCGGGGGGATGTTCCGATTGCGCCGTTTTTTGACCGGCCTGCTCTGTTTCGGAATTGGATGCAAACCATCCAGCGGATTCAGGAATCCACTGGTACGTAACATACCCACCGATCAGGAAAAACAGCAATATCACCATAGCGACCGGCCTTGTCTTTTGGTACCGGGATTGCAGCACCGCCCGGCCGGATTCCGGCTGTTTTTCGGCGCCTGCCGGCGGCTCTGGTGCATGAACGCGGCCCGCGGGCCGTTCAAAGGAGCGCACCGCCAGGTCCCGGGCGCATTCGGCAACAATATCTTCGGAGATCTGTTTTTTATCCCCGGCATAAGCGCTGAGCAGTGCGTGATCGCATATAATATTGATCAGGCGCGGAAACCCGCTTGAAAATTCGTATATGCGGTCCACCGCCTTTTTTGCAAAAAGATCCTTTTTGGCGCCGGCCACCTTTTGTCGGTGACCGATATACTCGCCCACTTCTTTTCTGCTCAGCGGTTCAAGATGATAGCTGAGCGTGATGCGCTGGCGTATGGCCCGGCTTCTGTGATCCAGGAGCATGTCATTGAATTCTTCCTGGCCCACGAAAAAAACATTCAAAAGCTTGGCATTGGGTTTTTCAAGGTTGGACAATGCCCGGATTTCTTCAAGGAGTTTATAGGTCAGACGCTGGGCTTCATCAACGATCAGCAAAACGGTTCTTCCCAGGTAATGCTGCCGGTTAAGAAATTTCTCAAAAGCCACAAGAAACGGGCCCCTGGATGAAAACGTTTCGTTCATCCCCAGCCTGTCGGCCAGGATATTGATAAAATCCATCAGATCCAGCCTGGGATCGGGTATCCGGGCCACCAGGACCCCTGAAGCATCCAGGTTTTCCAAAAGGGCGTTTAACAGCGTGGTCTTGCCCGTGCCCACATCGCCGGTCAGCAAAAGGAAACCGCGATTTTCCAGAACACCGTATTTAAGAAAGGAAAGGGCTTCTGCATGCTTTTCGCCCAGCCAGAGAAACGCAGGATCGGCATTAATCTGAAACGGCTTGATATTAAAGCCGAAATGCGCGTGATACATTGGCATGTCCTCTTTTCAGATTGGAGTTTGCGGTCAGGGCGGCTTCACGCCGGATTCAGGCAGGCAGCAACGGCCGGCAAATACTGACCTTTTGAACCAAAAATAAACCCGTCTGAACTGTTGTCCAATGAAAACCCGCGAATCAATCGAAAAAAGAGGGCATTGGGCCAATTGTTGACAGCTTTTGCGCAAATCAGGGCGTCGGATCCGGCTTGTCTTTTTCGTCAGCAGCTCCGACTTCTTCGACCACATCCTCGGAAGCCTGCTTTTCAGATGCAACCTGTATTTCCGGATCTGCTTCAGGCTCGGATTCGACCGCCGGGGCGGATAGTCCGGGTTTTTGCGCCTCCATGGCCAGCCGCATGGGCGGGGCGGAACCGTCTTTATCCGCCCCGAACCAGACCGTGGTGTGGGGAAACGGAATTTCAATGCCCCGTTCATCAAAGATATGCTTCATCCGTTCCAGAAAGGCCCGCTTGACGGAAAACTGCTGCATGGGGCGGGTCTTTAACCGCACCCGGATTTCAACAGCCGAATCCCCTATATTGTTCATGCCAAAAACCTCCAGCTCCCCGGTTATCTGCCGACCCCAGACTGCATCGGCCCGGAGTTCTGCGGCTGTATCCTGCAGGGCCTGCACCACGTCGCCGTAGCGCTCCCGATAGGCCACCCCGGCGTCGATCAAGGCATATGCGTAATCCCGGTTGTAATTGGTCACCGTGGTCACCTGGCTGAAGGGAATCAGATGAACGGTTCCTGCCAGATCCCTTAGGGTCACAGTCCGGACCGTGAGATGCTCCACGGTGCCGCTGTGACCGCCGGCCTCCACCCAATCGCCCACAGTCAGGGCATCTTCCAGCAATATAAACGCACCGGTGATCATATCCTGTACCAGGGTCTGGGCCCCGAAGCCCACGGCCAGGCCGATGACCCCGGCACCGGCAAGAAGGGGGCCGATATTGATTCCAAGCCGGG
>JAGTVF010000317.1 GCA_018224315.1 Desulfobacterales bacterium
AATTTCTTTCATTCAAATCACAACCGCCATTTCCGAGGCAATGCTGTCGAGAAACAGCATGCCCCGGGAAGTCAGGCGGCAGCGGCCGTGGCTGGTGCGCATGTGACCGGTTTGTTCAAACCGGCGGATCACGGATCCAAACATCTGCCGGAAATTGCGATGAAAACGTTTTTCAAACATGTCCAAATCAATGCCGTCTGACTGGCGCAGGCCCAGATAGACGGCTTCAAGCATCATCTGGGAATCTGTGAGCCGTTCGGATGCCGCTGTGGGCAGACGGCCTGCGGACAACTCATGGATATAGCGGGTCAAATCCCCATGATTCCAGAACCGCTCGGGCTCTGTGTAGGAGTGGGCAGCCGGGCCCAGGCCGAGATAGGACGCATTGTTCCAGTATTTCTGGTTGTGCCGGGAACGTTTGTCCCTGTGGGCTGCAAAATTGGAAATCTCGTAGTGCTGGTATCCCTTTTTGGCAAAAAAATCCTGCGCCTGCACAAACATGGCCGATACCCGGTCTTCTGACAGGGGTTTGATGCGCCCGGCGTCCTTATCCGCCGAAAGACGGGTGCCCGGCTCGTAGGTGAGCATATAGCAGGAAACATGGGCGGGACAAAAACTGAGTGCCGCATCCAGGTCTTTTTGCCAGGCATTTCGGCCCTGGCCGGGCAGGCCGTATATCAGATCCATGCCAATGTCTGAAAAACCGGTCTTTTCTGCAGCCCGCAGGGCATCGGCGGATTGGCGGGCGCAATGAATACGTCCGAGAAATAAAAGATTGGCATCATCAAAGGACTGAACCCCGACATTGATCCGGTTCACCCCGGCTGACCGGTATTGGGCCAGGCTTTGCGCCGTAAGCGTGCCGGGGTTTGCCTCAAGGGTGATTTCCGCACCGGGCAGAATGTGAAAATGCTTTGCAGCGGCTTCAAGTATGCGCCCTGTACGCCCGGGCCCCAGAACCGAGGGAGTGCCCCCGCCCAGATAAATGGTATCAAAGACCGCGTCTTTCAAAGCCGCCGTCCGCATCTGCATTTCCGCAATCAGGGCTGTCAGGTAGGCGTCCACAGCCGACAAATCAGAAATGGAGTAAAAATCACAATACCGGCACTTGCGCACGCAAAACGGCACGTGAATGTAGAGGCCCCGGGCCATCAGATAAACCGCGTCATCATCTCGTTGATAAACGCATCCACATTATCCGGAGTGATGCCGTTTTTGGAGCACAGATCCTCGAGATGGGACCTCACCCCCGGATTTTCCAGATCATCTGTGCTGCGCAGCTGCCCCAGCCGCCGGCCCACCTGGTAAAGCATCCGGTCTTGGGGGGCCATGGCCAGAAAAGCCTCTATGACCCCGGTCATCCGCTCCTTGTCTTCCGGCAGTGTGCCCTGTATATCCTCAAACAGATTCAGGATATGATCACTGCGGACCCGGCTGGCAATGCCTTCCAAATTCTGCAAAAGCAGCAGGATTTCCTCTGCTGCCGCAATATCGGTTAATTTTTCAAACCGGCCCGCCTGATAATCTTCAAACAAGGGGACACTGCCGGGAATGGCCAGGGTCCGCAAGCGGATATAATCCGGATTGATCTGGTTTAGCGCGTCTGCGGTCTCCAGGGCGTGGCTGCGGGAAAGGGCCCTGCCCCCGAGGCCGGGCATCACGTATTCGGAGAGTTCAATGCCTGCGGCCACCGCCTTTTGGCCGGCCTTGATATGCTGTTGTTTGGTGGCGCCCTTTTTGACCATTTTCAGCACCGCATCGCTTCCCGACTCCATGCCGATATGCAAACGGTTTAATCCGGCTTTGGCAATGGCCTTTAACCGGTCATCTGCGATGCGGGCCACTGTATGGGACCTGGCGTAGGCAGTGATGCGCACCACAGCGGGAAATCGCGTTCTCAAGTGCTGCAGTATTTCGATCATCTCTTCCGGGGAGATGATCATGCTGTTGGCATCCTGTAAAAACACGGACTCCATGCCCGCGGCATACCAGTTCAAAGCTGCGTAAAAAGCCTGGCGTGCGGCATCAGAAAGCCCTGAAACATGGGCATCCAAATCAGCACGGGAAATCTGACCCGCAGCATCGCTCATGCTGCGCAAGGCCTGGACATGCTCATAAACGGCATCAATGTCTTTTTTGACGTGTTCAACCGGCCGCAGGGAAAATTTTTCTCCCTTGTAGACCGGGCAGAACGCGCACTTGTTCCAGGGACAATTGCGGGTCACCCGGATCAGCAGGCTGTAGGCTTCGCTGGGCGGCCGGATCGGGCCCTGCTCAAAACCCTTGTATTGCTGTTTTTGTGTTGATTTGCGCTGCAATTTATGTTCTCCTCTGCATTAATCCCATGAAAAAAAAACTGCTGCTCATACTGATTCTGTTTCTTGCCGCCACATCTGTTGCCGCGGGCCTGTTTGCCCGTCATATGGCCCGTTATGCACAGACGCCGGTCAACCCGTCCCTTGACCGGCCCGTGGAACTGGTCATCAAACCGGGCCAGAGCTTCAAAGATGTCACGGCCATGCTCCGGGAAAAGGGACTGATCAAGCATCCTTCAAAATTCCGGATTCTTGCAATATACCAAAAAGCCACCACCCGGATCAAGGCCGGGGAATACCGCATCCCGGGTGGCATGAGCCCGAACCAGATCATCCAACAATTGGGCGAAGGCAGGGTGCATCTGCACCGGGTGACCCTTCCCGAGGGGCTGACCATCCATGAAACCGCTCAACGGGTGGCCGATGCCGGGCTGTGTGAAAAATCCGAATTCACCAGGGCGGCCACGGACCCTGAACTGGCAGGGCAAATGGGCCTTTCCGCAAAAACCACGGAAGGCTACCTGTTTCCGGAAACCTATTATTTTGAAAAGCCCGTTTCCGCAGCAACCATTGTCCGAACCATGGTCAGCCGGTTTCACAGCGTGTTTTCGGATCAATGGAAGCAGCGGGCCGACAAGCTGGGCTTTTCGGTCCACGAGATCGTCACCCTGGCCTCCATTATTGAAAAGGAAACCGGTGCACCCGAAGAACGCAAAACCGTCTCCTCGGTATTTCACAACCGGCTGGAAAGGGGAATGCGCTTAGACAGCGACCCCACGGTGATCTACGGCATTGAAGACTTTGACGGGAACCTGACACGAAAACACTTAAGAACGCCCACTGCCTACAATACTTACACGCGCCGGGGACTGCCACCGGGCCCCATTGCAAACCCCGGCCAAGCCTCTCTTCATGCCGCCCTTTACCCGGCAGAAACGCCCTATCTTTATTTTGTGGCGGATTCAGAAAACAGTCATTATTTTTCCACCACCCTGAAAGAACACAACAGGGCTGTGCGCAAATACCAGCTTAACCGATAAACCTGACCCGGGAATACACATCATCGTCGAGCCGGCCGCAACGGCTTTGGGCTGCCAGCAGATGACAGCCCGCGGCCGCAATCATGGCCGCGTTGTCCCCGCACAATTGCAGATCCGGCACAAACAATTTTATCCCGTTCTCTGCGGCCAGATCCGCGGTCTTGCGGCGCAAACACCCGTTTGCCGCCACCCCGCCCACGATGGCAGCATGGCCGGAGCCGTGGGTTTTGGCCGCCAAAATCAGCTTGTCTGCCATCACCTCCACCACCGCCGCCTCAAATCCCGCGGCAATGTCGGCCAGGTGATCTTGCCAGTCCCCATGGGTTTCAATATGGCGCTTAACCGCGCTTTTAATACCGGAAAAGCTGAAATCAAAGGCATCCCTGTCCAGATAGGCCCGGGGAAAATGGTGTTTTTCCGGATTGCCTTTGGCTGCCAGATCAGAAATCACCGCACCGCCGGGATATCCCAAACCCAGCATCTTGGCCACTTTGTCAAAGGCTTCTCCTGCGGCGTCATCCCGGGTCTGGCCCAGGCATTCGGACCGGGTATGGGAATGTACCAGGTAGATGCTGGTATGGCCGCCCGAGGCCAGCAGGGCCGCAAACGGAAATTCCGGGGCGGGCCGGCAGAAAAATAAGGAATTTAAATGCCCTTCCAGATGATTGACGCCCACCCATGGAATATTGCGGGCATAGGCCCAGGCCCGGCCAAAACAAAAACCCACCAGAAGGGCGCCCACCAGGCCGGGACCCTGGGTGACGGCCACCGCGTCAATATCTCCAGGCCCGGCCCCGGCTTCATCCAGGGCCTGGCCCACCACCGGGACAATGGCTTCGATGTGCTTGCGCGAGGCCAGCTCCGGCACCACCCCGCCGAACCGATGATGGAGGTCTACCTGGGAGGCCACCACTGAGGAACATATTTCAATGCCGTCTTTGACCACCGCAGCCGCGGTTTCATCACAAGAGGTTTC
>JAGTVF010000318.1 GCA_018224315.1 Desulfobacterales bacterium
CGTCGGTATTCAAAAAGCTCAACGTTCGCGACAACCTGCTGGCCATTCTCGAAACCCTTCCGATATCCAGGGCTGAACAGGAGCAGAAAGCCGATGAACTGCTCGACGAGCTTGGCATCAAACGGCTGTCCGGCCAGAAAGCCGGAGTGCTTTCCGGCGGAGAGCGCCGCCGGCTGGAAATCAGCCGTGCGCTGGCCACGGATCCGTCCTTTATTCTGCTTGACGAGCCCTTTGCCGGCATTGATCCATTGGCGGTGATCGATATTCAAAACATCATTTCACACCTGAGCCGGCGGGGGATCGGAATTTTGATTTCCGACCACAATGTCCGGGAAACCCTGGGCGTGTGTGACAAGGCCTATATTTTAAACAACGGCGAGGTAATCGAGTCGGGCGGCCCGGAAAAGATCGCCCAAAGCCCTATTGCCCGAGAAATCTACCTGGGAGAAAAATTCAGACTCTGATATGGCAATCGAACTCCAACAGAACTTAAAACTCCAGCAGCATCTTGTCATGACCCCGCAGCTGCAGATGGCCATCAAGCTTCTGCAGTTGTCGCGGCTGGAACTCGTGGAAATGGTTCAGCAGGAACTGGAAAGCAATCCCACCCTGGAAGAATCAGAGAACGTGGAAGCGCCCGAGGAAACTCCGGCTGAAACGGCTGAATCCGCAGATGCCAGAGAAGTCACAATGGAGGAATCCTTTGACGAGCGGCTTGACTGGCAGCAGTACATGGACGAATACAGCTCCACGGGACGGGTTCATTATGAGGCCGAGGAAAAGGAGGCGCCCAATTACGAAGCGTTTACCGCCAGCCGGACCACCCTTTACGATCATCTGCGCTGGCAGCTGCTCATGACCCGGCCCACGGCTGGACAGGAAGCCGTCGGAAGCCTGATCATCGGCAATCTCAACAAATACGGCTACCTTGATGTTCCCCTGGAAGAAATCGCCCAAATGGCCGAAACCGATGTTTCACAGGTCAAAGACGTGCTTTATGTGATGCAGACATTTGATCCGCCGGGCATCTGCGCCAGGGACTTAAGCGAGTGCCTGCTGATTCAGGCCCGGCAGTTCGGCATTGATGATCCTGTTGTCGAGGCGCTGTTGCGCGATCATATCAATAACCTGGAAAACAAACGCTATCAGGTCATTGCCCGGGAGCTGAAATGCAGCATGGAAACCCTGTCTGCAGCCATTGAGCTCATCCGCCAGCTCGATCCCAGACCCGGTTTCCGCTACGGCGACGAGGATCAGATCTACATCACCCCGGACGTCTACGTCTACAGAGAAGGCGACGATTATATCGTTATGCTAAACGATGACGATATCCCCCAGCTGCACATCAATTCCTACTACCGCCAGGCCGTGCGCAAGGGAGAACCCATTGCCAAAGATACGCGCACTTATCTGCGCGACCGGCTCAGGTCTGCCGAATGGCTCATCAAAAGCATCCAGCAGCGGCGGCGGACCATTTACAACGTCATGGTCAGCATCGTCAAATTTCAGCGCGATTTTTTTGACCAGGGCATTGCCCATTTAAAACCCATGGTGCTGCGGGACGTGGCAGAAGATATCAGCATGCATGAGTCCACCATCAGCCGTGTGACCACCAACAAGTACGCCCATACCCCCCACGGCATCTTCGAACTCAAGTTCTTTTTCAACAGCTCCATTAACCGGGCTGACGGCAACACCATTGCTTCAGCCAGCGTACAGGAGGAAATGAGAAAGATTATTGCCGGAGAAAACCCCAAAAAGCCCTACAGCGATAAAAAAATCGCCGATATGCTCGAGGCGGCATCCGGCATCCGCATCGCCCGCCGGACCGTTGCCAAGTACAGGGAAATCATGGGGGTTCTTCCATCAAGCAAGCGCAAACAACCTTAATCAAGGAGGCAGGTACCCATGCAAACATCCGTGACATTCAAAAACCTTGATCCCTCCGATCACCTGAAATCTTATGTTTCCAGCAAACTCGACCGCATGGACAAGCTCCTGGACAACCCGGCGGAGGCACAGGTGGTGCTCTCCGTGGAAAAAATCCGTCATATCGCAGAAATTCGCGTGACCGGCGACCGGCTCAATATCGTGTGCCGGGAGAAATCCAATGACATGTATTCCTCAATTGACCTGGCCCTGGACAAGCTTGAAAAACAAATCAAAAAACAAAAAGCCAAAATCAAAAACCATCGCCAGGGCGGCCGGGGTGAAGACAGAAGCCCGGAGCCGGCGGAAATGCCAGGCGGGAATGAATCTCCCGAAGAAGCCCCGGGTGCCAATGTTATTGTCCAAAACCTTGAATACAAGCCCATGGACGTGGATGAAGCCATCATGCAAATGGACCTGATTTCCGATAATTTTCTGGTTTTCAGAAACGCCCGGACCAACCAGATCAATGTGCTTTATCGACGCAATGACGGGGATCTCGGACTGATTCAGCCCCTGGGATAACACCGAAGCACCGGTGCCGGCCGGCAATTGGCCGGCACTGCGCAAACAGGCTGAAATGTTATGAAAATACTTGATTACATGACCGCAGACACGATCCTGACCCAACTGCAGGCAGCGGATAAAAAAGGGGTTATCGACGAACTCACAGAGCCGGTGGCCGCCCTGACCGGCCTGGAGCAGCGCAATATTGTGCGGGTGCTTATCGAACGCGAGCGGCTGGGCAGCACGGGCATCGGCGACGGGATTGCCATTCCTCACGGTAAAATCAACGGAATTGAATCCCTGGTGCTCGGATTCGGTCTGAGCCGAAACGGGGTCAATTTTGATGCCCTGGACGGCAAGCCCGCTTATATTTTTTTTCTGCTATTGAGCGCAGACAATTCCACGGGTCTGCACCTGCAGGTGCTGGCCCGGATTTCAAAACTGCTCAGGGATCAGGATTTCAAGAAAAAACTGATGGGAGCCCAAAGTGCCCAACAAATCATGGATGTAATTTCGGAAGTGGATGAGGATTTCTGATGCACCGGCATAAAATCGTCATTATCACGGGCTTGTCCGGATCGGGCAAAAGCGTTGCCCTTGCCGCGCTTGAAGATGCGGGCTTTTACTGCGTTGACAACATGCCGGTCACGCTGCTGCCCAAGTTCATGGAGCTTCCCCTGCAATCGAACTCCGAGATCGCAGGGCTCGGCTTTGTCATGGATTTGCGGGAAAAGGGGTTTCTCCGTTCCTTTCCGGAGATTTTCCATGATCTGCGCCAGCGCGGTTACAACATTGACGTATTTTTCCTGGAAGCCGAGGAGAGCGTCATACTGCGGCGATACAGCGAGACCCGCCGGCATCATCCCCTGTCCCAGGACCGGGGCCTGCAGGAAAGCATCCGGGCGGAAATCGGGCATATGGACCATATTCGCCAGATGGCCGATCGTATCATCGACACCACGGATTATACGCTTCACGATCTGAAATCCGTCATCTTCAATCTGGTGGAAACCATCCTCCATTCAAAGCCCATGCGCACACAGGTGCTCTCATTCGGTTTTAAGCACGGCATACCCCAGGACGCAGACCTGGTCATGGATGTGCGGTTTATGGCCAATCCCTTTTTTATTCCCGAACTCAAGGGCTTAGACGGCCGCAACCGTCCTGTGCGCGAATTTGTGCAGACA
>JAGTVF010000319.1 GCA_018224315.1 Desulfobacterales bacterium
ATCAGGTAAAACACCTGGGTTTTATCAATATACCGGCTGTAGGCCAAAGAATGCAGGATACGGTCCACATCCACGGCAAAGGGCTGCCGGTAATCGGTTTCCAGCTGTTTTTCCGGCCGTCTGCGAAGCCCCCTGGCGCTTTTGGCAGCCCCGGGTGAAAGGCTTTGCTGTTCCCGGTCGTCGAGCATCGCGGTCAACTCTTGCAGGGCGGGAAGCTCAGATCTCTGCATTGGCGATCTTTTCCTCCATGATCCTGTAATAATCCATGCCGGCTGCGGCAAAGCCGGCTTTGCCGTATTTCATATTGGCTTCAAGGACATATAACCTGTTGTCTGTCATGCAAATATCAATGCCCACATCATCCCACCCGCAACAGCGGGCCGTATGCAGGGCCAGATCAAGGGCGGATTCAGGCACGGGATCCAGGCTGATTTTGCCGCCACAGCCCAAATTGGTCCGAAATTCGCCCTGCGCGGCAATGCGCCAGTAAGCATGGGCAATTTTATCGCCGATGACCACCACCCGGATATCGCGGTCAATGGGCAGATATTCCTGGATATAAGCGGGGTTGGTCGACTCGCAGTAAGCATCCAGGTCATCGCGGCCGGCAATCAGAAACACGCCCCGGCCCAGGGCCGAACCCCTGGGAATTTTGCCCACAAAGGGAAACCCGAAATACGACAGGATTTTTTCCTGCAGGCGCCTGCCGTAAAATGTGCGGGTTCTGGGCCGGGGCAAATCAAGGATTTCAAACAGGGCGCTTTGCTTGATCTTGTCCTGAACAAACCGATAAGTATGCACGCTCGGGAAAATGGGTTTTCCGGCAGCTGCGAGCAAATCGGCATAAAAAGTGGAAGGGTAATATATTTTCGGGGCATCCCGGATCAGGTCCGCCTCATCCGGGGGATAATCGGAAAAATTGGGCCGCACTCCCAGACAGGTCACGTTGGAACAGGACCGCAGGTGAAGTTCAAGGCAGACGGCCTTTGAAAAAGTCGCCATGGATGCCCCGCCCCCGTGCATCAAGGCTGGGCATCCGCATTTGCGGGCAATTCCGGGGAAAACGCCCGGGCCGGCACGGCTGCATCCGCCCACAGACGCTCCACGCTCAGCTGCAGGCGGTGGCCCTTTTCATCGGAAACTTCCAGTTCCAATGGCATATTCCGGCCCTTTTTTGACGACACGGCATGAATGACCACCCGGTAAGCAACTCCCTGCCAGTTCAGCATTTCCATTTCCCGGACCCTCACAGGCTTTGTTGAAAACCAGATGCGCTGCACTGTTCCGGAAAAGCGTTTTTTGAGCACCAGCATGGGTTCACCGGAAAGCGTTTGATAGGCGGCAGCCGTGTCATGATCCGACACAGGCACCCCGCCGCCAAGCAGCAGGGCAAGATCGGCCACGTCAATATCCACCCCGGCAAGCAGGTCCAGGCTTCGCCGCCCGGTATCCCTGCGCCGGATTTCCCCGTCTTCTGTAAAATGAAAGGAGCAAAGGTCCGGGCCGCAGATTACCTTGGCAAAGGGTGTGCCGGCAAGCCCCATGGCCTCCACCCGGAAACGCCCTCCCGGCGCGCCCATCCATGCCGCCCGCACGTTCCATGAACCGCTGTCATCGGCCACCCGAATGCGGCCGATGGCCTTGTACGGGGTCATTGCCGCATTTGTTTTTTCAAGGCGGGCAAGCAGAGACTCGGCTTCTGCGCCTTCCATCCGGGAAACAGCAGACGGCGGCGGTTTTTCCACAGAAGCACAGGCCGAGATCAGCAGGATCAAAAACAGCGCAAGCAAACGGCCCTTCAAGGCGACACCTCCTGCTGCTGCCGGAGTGCATCGATTTTTTCCTTTACGGCACCCGCATCTTCAGAGCCGTTTTCCAAAGCCTTTTTATAATATTCCAGGGCTTGGCCGGGCTGATCGGTTTTGCGGTAGATATCGCCCAGGTGCTCGAAGATAATGGGATCATCGCCGATTTTTTCAACAGCTTCTTCCAGATACTTGCGGGCCTTTTGATAATCGCCCTGCCGGTAATAGACCCATCCCATGGAATCCAGAATGTGGCCGCTTTCCGGCTCCAGTTCCAGAGCCCGGCGGATCAGAGACTCGGCCTCATCGAGATGGATGTTTTGATCGGCATAGGTGTATCCGAGATAGTTCAGGGCGTCTGCGTTTTCCGGATCCTTTTCGATGACTTGTTTCATCTTTTCAATTGCAGCGTCAACATCGCCCATCTTTTCGTAGAGCACCCCGAGTTCATAGAGCAATTCAGTGCTCCCGGGATTAATGGAAAGCCCCTGCTGCAAAAGCGATTCAGCCTGCCGGTAATGCTTCTGCTCCTGATAAAATGCGCTCAGATACGGAATCAGAGTTGCCTTTCCGGCGGTGTCGCTTTTTTCCATGGCGGATTCCAGCAGCCCGACCGCCTTGCCGGTCTTGGACTCCCGGTTGTAAATAATGGCCTGGTGGATCATGGCATCAATGTAAAAATCGCTTTCAGTGGCCACCTGCTGAAAATGGTCCATGGCAGGACCTGTTTTGTCGGAGAGGTAAAGGGCTGCGCCGGCCAGATAATGCAGAGCGGAATTCTGCCGGTCATGTTCCAAAATGCCTGACAGGGCGATTATGGCGTCATCGTAGCGCTGCCGGCCCAGCATCCCGGTAACTACCTTGATCACATCCGAATCAGGCCCGGCGCTTCCTGCGAGATCTTCCCAGATTGCGCGGGCCTTATTCACCCGGCCCTGTTTTTTGTAAAAAACCCCGAGTTCAAGGGCTGCGGCCGCATTGCGCGGATCGCGTTCAAGGATGGCCTGATACTGGGAAACCACCTTGGCGTCTTTGCCCTGTCGCCTGTAGATATCAATGAGAGCGGCTCGCGGCTCCATTAGATCCGGTTCAATGGAAAGGCTCCGCTGATAAGCCTCTGCGGCATCCTCTGGCCGGGCCAGTTCGTTTAAGGCCTGGCCCAGATAATAAAACCCCATATAATTTCCCGGAAACCGCTCCACAAAATCCGCCATCAATTCTGCAGCCCTGTTAAACTGCTCCTGCTGCAGATAAAGCCGGGCCAGAATCAGGGCAATATTTTCCCGTTCCGGCGCATTGTCGACAACCTTTTCATAAGCCTGCCGGGCTGCATCCAGTTCTCCGGCATTCTGCCACAGGGAACCGGCAACGATCAGAGCCTCTGTGTTGTCCGGCTCCTGACCCAGGGCCTCTTTGATCATTTCCAGGGCTTTATCTTTCCGGCCCTGCTTGATGTAGAGCATGGCAAGCTCTTTTTTGACAATCGCCTGATCCGGGACCTTGTCAACAGCGTCTTTCATAAAGGCCACAGCCTCTTCCAACCGGCCGGAGCGGGCCGCCAGCTGCGCCCGTAAAAAATCATAATAATGGCTGACCGGCCGCTGCCGCCCGGCAGCAGGCGAAGTGATGTCATCAGCGGCTTGCGCAGCCGGAGCCAAAGGCCCGGGGTTTCTGCCCGCGCACCCGGCGGTGACGACAGCAGCCAAAATCATTAATCCCCCAAACAAAGCAAACGTGCGGATCCCGAGGCGGGGCGCCGGGCTTGCATTCCCGGGCTTTTCATTTGTTATGGCGCCTGAAAGCCGCATGATGTTACTCGTTTTCCTCGGGATGTTCATAGGCGGCGAAGTCCGGAATCTCCTTTTCGAAAAACACCCGCATTTTCTTGACAATATTTTTTTCCAGCTGCCGCACCCGCTCCCGGGAAATCTGGTACTTGTCCCCGATGTCCTGAAGGGTATCGGGCGTATCGGTGAATATGCGCCGTTGAAAAATATCGAGTTCCCGCTCTGAAAGCTGCTTCTTAAAATCCCCAAGCTTTTCGCGCAGCAGGGACTCGACTTCCTTGCGGGCCACCTGGGATTCAACGGACTCGGTATCCGAACTGAAAAAATCACCCCGCTCGGTATCCGAGTCATCCTTTAAAGGCTCGTCCAAAGACACGTCCCAGCCGTCGAGGCGCAGATCCATGTCCCGCACTTCCTGCTCGGAGACGCCCAGCCGGCTGGAAAGCAGCTTTGTCTCCGGGGCAAAACCCTGCTCCACAAGTTTCTGTTTTTCCTTTTTGAGCTTAAAAAACAGCTTGCGCTGGCCCTGGGTGGTGCCGATTTTAACCAGGCGCCAGTTGTCCATGATGAATTTCAGAATATAGGCCTTGATCCAGAAGGCCGCGTAATAGGAAAATTTGACATTCTTGTAGGGATCAAACTTCTGCACCGCATGCATCAGGCCGATATTGCCCTCCTGGATCAAATCCATCAGATTCTGCATCCAGGTGCGCTGAAACTCCATGGCAATCTTGACCACCAGCCGAAGATTGGATGTGGCCAGTATATAGGCCGCGTCCGGATCCCCTTCCTCCTGCAGGCGCCGGCCGAGTTCAACCTCCTGTTCCCGGGTCAGCAGGGGATACCGGCTGATCTCGGAGAGATACCGCTGGAGCGGGTCGTAGGGGACCAGCTGGCCCTGCTCGCCGGGCAAAGACACGGCCTGTTTCAGCTTCCGGGTGGTTGCTGAATCGCTGCTGCCGTCCGTGTCACTGCCAGCCGGGTCGTTTCCCGGATTTTCAATCGGATCGGTTGGATTCTGTTTGCTCATAGCCTTGGATTATCGTCTTTATTTTTGCCTGGCGCCGATGAATGCAGCAATTGTCGTTTTTTCCATTAAACCCATAAAATAAGTTCTTTTGCGCAATGTCTCAACCTTGATGCTCTCACAAAGTCTGATCCTGGATGACGCCGGCGCAGAATTGCCCTTTTTATATGGACAAAAGCCTTGTTCAGTGGTAGAGAAAACTTTTTGGTCTTGGGGTTGTCTGCCTGCAAAACAAACAACAAAACAAAAAAGATCCAAGGGTATGCGCGCCTGTAGCTCAGCCGGACAGAGCAACGGACTTCTAATCCGTAGGCCGCAGGTTCGAATCCTGCCAGGCGCGCCAGTTTTTGCCAAGCCCTGCCCCTGTGTTTTCAGGATTCATTTCGGGCGTGAATCAGGGTCCAGTATCCCAGCAGGTTAACCGGACAGGTTTCCACAACCTGGAGCGGGTTTTGTTCAAGAAACGCCTCCAGTGAAAACCGGGGACGGAATCCAAGCAGGCCTTTGAAGGGGAGCATAACCGTTTCCACCATCCTGGGAACCAGGTGATGGTTGCTGAAATGATTGACCACGAAAATATCGCCCCCGGGCTTGCATACCCGCCGGATTTCCTCCATCATTTTTCCGGGCTCGGGAACCACGGTCACCACGTACATCACAGCCACACTGTCAAAACTATTGTCGCCAAAACTCATGCACTGGGCGTCCATCAGAGACAGGTTGCAGCTGCCGCCGGAACCGCCGTTTGTGTAGTTTCTGGCCTGCCACAGCATATGCGGTGAAATATCAATGCCCACAACCGATACATCCCGGGGATAAAGGGGCAGGGAAAGCCCGGTGCCCACACCCACTTCCAAAATCCGCTGGCCCGGGGCAAAATCCATTTTTTCAATAAGCGCCCGGCGGCCGTGTTCAAAAACTTTTCCGAAAATCCGGTCATAACTTCCGGCATAGCGCTTATATGCCTTTATAATTGACTGATCATCCATATTGTTCAACTCCAGGGGCTTTCTTTTCCGGCAGCGCAGAGCACGGCTGCCGCATTTGACAAACAAAACAAATTCATTTATTTAACTTTGGATATGAAGGTTATTTAATTATCAGAGATCCGCCCGGTTTGAAAGTGTTTTCTGCTTTCGCCCCCTTTAACCCGCTTACATATGGAGGCTGACATGTCATATGAAACCATTGCGGTCGATGTTGCCGATTCCATCGCCACCATCACCATCAACCGCCCCAAATCCTTAAACGCACTCAACGCACAGGTGATCGCTGAAATGCACGCAGCCGTTGATGAAATCGCGGCAAACGATGATATCCGTGCGCTTCTGATCACCGGCGCCGGGGACAAAGCCTTTGTGGCCGGCGCCGATATCAGCGAACTGGCCAAACTCAACCCGGTCAGCGCCAAACATTTTGCCTCCCGGGGCCATGAACTCATGTTTAAAATCGAAGCCCTGCCCATTGCGGTTATCGCCGTGGTAAACGGTTTTGCATTGGGAGGCGGCCTGGAACTGGCCCTTTCCTGCGATTTTATTTATGCTGCGGACAACGCCAAAGTGGGACAGCCGGAAATCAATCTGGGCATTATCCCGGGATTCGGCGGCACCCAGCGTCTGGCCCGGATTGTGGGCAGAAACCTGGCACGGGAAATGATTCTCACGGGCATGATGCTTTCAGCTGAAGAGGCTGAGAAAAAAGGCATTGTCAACCGGGTTGTACCGGCTGCCGAGCTCATGGAAGCCGCCGGAAAAACAGCCAAAACCATTTCCCAAAAAGGCCGTTTGTCGGTGCAGGCAACCAAGCAGACCATTGCAAACGGTCTGGATGCGGACCTGGAAACCGGCTGTGAAATTGAAATCAACGCATTTGCATTGTGCCTGGCCAGCGAAGATGCAAAAGAGGGCACCAGCGCATTTCTGGAAAAGCGCAAGCCCGAATTCCGGGGCAAATTAACCCGGTAACGGTTTTTTTCTTGACAGATCCAGCCGGGACTGTTTAATGTACGGACATCTGTTTTTTTCGGGATCCATTTTTTCAAAATTTTACAAGGTCGGCCAGCGCATGAGACGAGCACCTGAGAATGCCGGTTTCGGGAACTTTTTTTTCTTTAAAAAGTCTTCCCATGGACCGGCGCAGTAAAAAGCCAACCCGACGACGCAAACAAGGCCATGGGAAGACGCAAGCAGGTACCCATGGCCTTTTTTCATGCCAAAAGGCTGTGGGTTTTCCCGCAGCCTTTTTTTATGGGCAGGCACTTCGGGCCGGCTCAGCGGCTTGATGAAAGAGCACACCACGCACAAGGAGGACAACGATGATATATGACATCGAGTATGAAACCATGCCCCGGGAAGCCCTGGAATCCATCCAGCTGCGGCGGCTGCAGGCAACGGTTTCCCGGGTGTATGCAACAGTTCCGCATTACCGGAAAAAATTCGACCAGGCCGGGATCAAGCCTGGTGACATTCAGCAAATAGAAGACCTGCAGCGGCTGCCTTTCACCATTAAGCAGGATTTGCGGGAAAATTATCCCTTTGGCATGTTTGCCGTTCCCATGGACAACGTGGTGCGCATTCACGCCTCCTCGGGCACCACGGGCAAGCCCACGGTGGTGGGCTATACGTCCCGGGACATCAACACCTGGGCCGAACTCATGGCCCGGGCGCTTGCCGCAGGCGGGGCCACCCGGGGCGATATCATCCACAACGCCTACGGATACGGACTGTTTACCGGCGGGCTGGGTGTGCATTACGGGGCGGAAAAACTCGGGGCCTCTGTAATTCCGGTATCCGGGGGCAACACCAAGCGGCAGGTGGTGATCATGCGCGATTTTGCCCCGACCATACTCACCGCCACCCCTTCCTACTCCCTGCACCTGGCCGAGGCCGCCGAGGACATGGGGGTATCATTTCAGGATCTGAGCTTTAAATTCGGCATTTTCGGCGCCGAGCCCTGGTCCGAGAATATGCGGAAAGAAATCGAGGAAAAGCTCAATCTCTCGGCCGTGGATATCTACGGGTTAAGCGAAGTGCTGGGTCCCGGGGTTTCCATAGAATGCCACGAGGCCAAAAACGGCCTGCACATCGCAGAAGATCATTTCATCGCCGAAATCATCGACCCGGTCACTGAAGAGGTCCTGCCCCACGGCCAGACCGGCGAACTGGTACTGACCTCCATCACCAAGGAGGCCTTTCCGGTCATCCGCTACCGCACCCGCGACATTACCAGCTTAAATCCCGAGCCCTGCATCTGCGGGCGCACCATGGTGCGGATGGACAAAATCAGCGGCAGAACCGATGACATGCTCATTATCCGGGGGGTGAACGTGTTTCCGTCCCAGATTGAAAGCGTGCTCATGGAAATCGATGGCGTGGAGCCCCATTACCAGATGGAAGTCGACCGCAAAGACAACCTGGACACTGTCACGGTCCGGGTGGAAGTCAGCCAGCAGATGTTTTCCGACGAGGTCAAGGAGCTCCAGCGCTTTGAGCAGCGCATTGAAAACGATATCAAGGAGCTGCTGGGCATATCCGTGGATGTCAAGCTCGCAGAGCCCAAAAGCATTGCCAGAAGCGAGGGAAAGGCCGCCCGGGTCATTGACAGGCGAAAGATTTAGCATTCACCCCAAATGCACAAAAGGAGAAATCCATGCAAGCCGAACAGATTTCGATTTTCCTGGAAAACAAAGCCGGCCGCCTATCGGAGGTAACCGGGATTCTCTGGCAGAATCAGGTCAACATCCGGGCGCTGGCCGTGGCCGACACAACCGATTTCGGCGTGCTGCGCCTGATTGTCGATGACAATGCAAAAGCCGAACAGGTTTTAAAAAATGCCGGGTTCACGGTGCGCAAAACCAAGGTGGTGGCCGTGGAAGTCGCAGACCAGCCCGGCGGACTCCACAGCATCCTGGAAATGCTCTACAAATCCGGCATCAACGTGGAATACATGTATGCCTTTGTCCGCCAGAGCGGGGACAATGCTGTGATGATCTTCCGGTTTGACCAGCCGGAAGAAGCCATTGATGTACTTTCCCAAAACGGGGTGACCATCGTGGAAGGCGCGCGGCTCTATACCATGTAGCCGGCCGGCCCGGCGCCCCAAGACCATTTCACAGAAAAGGAATCCGATCATGCGCTTTGTCAAAAAACACCGTCCCATTTTGCTGGCCGCAGCTTTGGTGAGCGCGGTTGTCTTTGCAGCCCATCCCGCTGCCAACGCCGATTCCGGAAAAAATCCGATAAAAATCGGCGGCATCTTTTCCGTTACCGGACCTGCGTCCTTTCTCGGCGACCCTGAGAAAAAATCCATGGAACTGGCCATTGAAGAAATCAATGCCGCAGGCGGCGTTGAGGGCCGGATGCTGGAGGCCGTTATCTATGACACCGAGGGTGATCCGTCCAAAACCGTAATGGCCGCAGGCAAACTCATCAACAAGGACCGGGTCACAGCGATTGTCGGTCCCAGCAGAACACCCACAACACTGGCCGCAGTTCCCATGGTCGAGCGGGCGCAGCTGCCCTTTGTCAGCTGTGCGGCGGGCAACAAGATCGTCGAACCCATCAAGCCCTGGGTCTTTAAAACCGCCCAGAGCGACATCCAGGCGGTTGCTACCATTTATTCCCACATTGAAAAACAGGGGATTGACAAGGTCGGCATCATCACCGTGGCCAATTCATTTGGTGAAAGCGGAAAAGAGCAATTGCTGCAGCAGGCCGGTGATTTCGGCATAACCGTGGTGCGCAGCGAAAGCTACGGCGCCAATGACACGGACATGACCTCCCAGCTCACCAAAATCCGTAAGGAAAAACCCGGGGCCATTGTCTGCTGGGGAACCAATCCGGGCCCGGCCGTGGTGGCCAAAAACATCGAGCAGCTCGGTATTGAAATCCCGCTGTACCAAAGCCACGGCGTGGCTTCCCCGAAATTTATCGATCTGGCCGGAGATTCCGCCGAAGGCATACTGCTGCCGACCGGCAAAATCCTTGTGGCCGATCTGCTGCCGGATGACGATCCCCAGAAGCCGGTGCTGGCCGATTACATTGACGCCTATGAAAAAAAGTATGACGAAACGGTTTCCGGATTCGGCGGATATGCCTATGATGCGGTTTACCTGCTGGCCCGTGCCATGGAAGGCACCGGGGGGGACAAAGAAAAAATCCGGGAAAACCTTGAAAACATCAAAAATCATGTGGGCGTCAGCGGGGTGTTTTCCTTTAGTCAAACCGATCACAACGGCCTGGATCCTTCGGCTTTTGTAATGGTGCGCATCACCGGCGGCAAATGGCAGCTGGTGGAATAATCCGCCAATTCCGGGAAAAAACCCATGCAGGAACTTTTGCAATACCTGTTTTCCGGCATGACCAACGGGGCTGTCTACGCGGTGATTGCCCTGGGGTTTTCCATGCTGTACAACTCCACGGACCTGATCAATTTCGCCCACGGGGAATTTGTCATGCTCGGCGCCCTGTGCATGGTCAGCCTGACAGCAGGTGCGGGCATTGCCCTGGTGCCTGCGTTTTTTGTCACCGTAGCGGTGGTGGCCGCAGCAGGGATGCTTTTCGAACGCCTGGCCATCCGGCCGGTACGGAATCCCCAACCCGTTGTGCTGATTATCATCACCGTGGGGGCCTCGATTTTTCTGCGGGGCACGGGCATGCTCATCTGGGGCAAAGATGCCCACAGCATCCCCCCGTTTCTCGATATTGCCCCCATTGACATCGCAGGCGCCCGGCTGCTGGCCCAAAGCGTATGGATTCTGGTGATTGTCACCGCCCTGACCGCCGGCCTTCACCTGTTTTACAAAAAAACACTCACCGGAAAGGCCATGACCGCCTGTGCGGTGAATAAAAAAGGGGCATGGATCGTGGGAATCCCCTTTAAATGGATGGTGCTGCTGGCATTCGGTCTTTCCACCGGCCTGGGGGCCGTGGCCGGGGCCAGCATCGCACCGATTACCATGTCGAGCTACGACATGGGCACCATCCTGGGGCTAAAGGGGTTCTGCGGGGCCATGCTCGGCGGGCTGGGCAGTCTCTGGGGGGCCATTCTGGGCGGCTTTCTGCTGGGAATCCTTGAGGCCATGGGCGTGGGGTTTGTCTCTTCGGGATTTAAAGATGCAACCGCCTTTCTGCTGCTTTTGCTGGTCCTCTATGTCCGGCCGCAGGGCATCTTGGGCACAGCCGAGGTCAAACGGTTTTAACATGAACGACAAATATCTGCCTGCAATCTATACAGCATTTGCCCTGGGCATTGCTTTTCTGGGATGGCGCATTGACAATGCCTATTATCTGCAGCTGCTGATTTTCATCGGCTTAAACACCCTGCTGGCCCTTTCCTTAAACATGCTCATGGGCTATGCCGGCCAGATATCGCTTGGACATGCGGCCTTTTACGGTATTGGCGCCTATGTGACCGCAATACTGACAACCACTTATCAGATACCGCCCGTACTGGCCCTTCCGGCGGCTGTTGGTGCGGCCATGGTAATCGCCTGGATCGTTGGCATGCCCACGCTGCGGCTTTCCGGCTATTACCTGGGCATGGGGACTTTGGGATTTGGCATGATTGTCCATATCGTGCTGCGGGAATGGAGCAGTGTGACCGGCGGGGCATCCGGGCTTGTGGGAATCCCGCCTCTGTCGGTGGGCCCGGTTGAATTTGCCTCCAACAAATCCTACTTCTTTCTGGTATGGGCGGTGGTGCTGGCCGTGATCATCTTCTGCCGGCGCATCATCGACTCCCGGGTGGGCCGGGCCCTTTGCGCCATCCATGACGGGGAGAAAGCCGCGGCCGCCGTGGGGGTCAACACCCGGCGCTTAAAGCTGCAGGTGTTTGTTTTAAGCGCGGGCATTGCCGCTCTGGCCGGATTTCTCTACGCCCACCTGGTGTTTTTTATCAGTCCGGGCAGCTTTGGTTTCATGGCTTCAATCAAAATTGTGACCATGGTGGTCATCGGCGGTATGGCCAGCATCTGGGGAGCGCTTTTCGGCGCATCCCTTCTCACCCTTCTGCCGGAATGGCTCCATGCCTTTTCGGAATTTGAGATGGTGGTATACGGACTGGTGCTCATGGTCGTGATGATATTCATGCCCCGGGGACTGACCCGGGGAGTGGTGGACATTTATGAACGGTACCGCAAAACCCATGACCGGCAGTGACCCCATACTGGAGATCCGGGACGTGAACAAGGCCTTTGGCGGCGTCCAGGCCCTGGACCGGATCGGATTTAACCTGGAAAATGCCTCGATCACCGGATTGATCGGCCCAAACGGCGCGGGCAAGACCACCCTGTTTAATGTGATCACGGGCATGTTGGCCCCGGATACAGGCGACATCCGCTTTGCCGGCCGATCCATTGAAAAACTGGAAGTCCACCAGCGGGTCGCCCTCGGCATTGCCCGCACATTTCAAAATGTGGAGCTTTTTGAAAGCATGACCGTGCTCGACAACATTCTGGTGGGCCTCTTTACCCGGACCCGGGCGGGTATGATTGCAAGCATGCTGCGCCTGCCCCGCACCCGGAAGGAAGAAACCCTGGCCCGGGACCAGGCCATGGAACTGTTAAACTTTGTGGGGCTTCAGGACTATGCCCATCGCAAAAGCGGGGACCTGCCCTTTGGGTGGCAGCGAATGCTGGAAGTGGCCCGGGCCATGGCAGCACAACCTCGCCTGCTGCTGCTCGATGAGCCGGCAGCCGGCCTAAACATGGCCGAAACCGGCCATCTCGGAGAACTGATCAAAGAAATCCGCAGCCGGGGCATCACGATTCTGCTGGTGGAGCACGACATGAGCCTGACCATGTCCATTTCCGATCATATCGTGGTGCTCGACCAGGGCGGAAAAATCGCCGAAGGCCCCCCGAGAGCGGTTCAGGCAGATGAGGCGGTCATGGCGGCCTACCTGGGCAAAAAAGCAACCCCGACAAAGGATTGACAAATCCCTTATGCTGCGCATTCGCAATCTCAAATGTTTCTACGGCCGCATCATGGCGGTCAAAGGCGTGAGCCTGTCGGTCAATGCCGGGGAAATCATCTGCCTGATCGGTGCCAACGGCGCGGGCAAGACCACGCTGCTTTCCGCCGTGTGCGGTCTGCTGGCCGACTGGACCGGGCAGATCGATTTTGAAAAAAAAAGCGTAAAAGGCATGGAACCCCCGGCCCTCGTGCGCGCCGGCATCAGCCTGGTCCCGGAGGGCCGGCAGATTTTTGCACCGCTTTCCGTGTTCGACAATTTAAAACTCGGGGCCTATACCATGTATAAGAAAAAGGCCCATGCAGCCGTGGAAGAAGACATGGAATCGGTAATGGAACTGTTTCCGATTCTGCGGCAGCGGCGGCGGCAGCTGGCAGGCACGCTTTCAGGAGGCGAGCAGCAGATGCTGGCCATTGCAAGAGCACTTATGGCCAGGCCCAGGCTGCTTTTGCTCGATGAGCCCTCCATGGGGCTGGCCCCCATGGTGGTGGAAAAAATCCTGGAAGTGATTTCCCTGCTGCGCTCCCGGGGCCTGACCATCGTGCTGGTAGAACAAAACGCCCTGGCAGCCCTGGACGTCTCGGACCGGGGGTATGTATTTGAGACCGGGGCCGTGGTGCTCCAGGGGGAGGCCGGTGAGCTGCTGGCGGACAAGGATGTCAAACGCGCCTATCTGGGCAAGGATTATGGAGATTTTTACGATGCCGGATGACCCCTTTTTTCATCTCTTAGCCGAAGAAAAGCAGCAGCTGCAGTTAGAACGGCTGCAAAGCACATTAAACCGGGCCTGCCGCCATGTGCCCTTTCATGCCAACCGCCTGGGCGTACTGGGCATCGAGCCCTCGGATATCTCCGCCCTGGCCGACATTGCCCGCCTGCCCTTCATGGAGCGGGCGGATTTCAGCGAGCACTACCCCTATGATCTGTTTGCCGTGCCGTTGCGAGACATTGTCCGCATCCACACGGCCCCGGGCACAACGCGCAATCCCACGGTCAGCGGCTATACGGCACAGGACCTGGGGCACTGGCGGCAGATTCTGGGCCGGGCCCTTCGTACCGCCGGCATCGGGACAAACGACATTCTCCAAATCGCCCTGAATCCGGGCCTGGCCAACTGGGGACGGGATTACAAGGACGGGGCCGAAGCCATCGGGGCCAGCGTAATTCCCAACACGCAGCTTTCAGTGGAAAAACAGTTGATGGTGCTTCGCGACTACAAGACCACAGTGTTGATCACCACCCCGGCCATGGCCGGCCACCTGGCCGATTACACGGCGGAAAAAGGCATGGGGCCGGCATCGCTTTCCCTGCACACCCTGGTTTTATGCGGAGAGTCCATTGACCCGGAATTCCGAAGCAGCATTGAAACCCGGCTGCATGTGCGCACATGGCTGCACTACGGGTTAAGCGAAATCCCCGGACCCGCCGTTGCCTTTGAATGCAGCGACCATGAAGGGCTCCACATCAATGAGGATCATTTTCTGGCCGAAATCATTGACCCGGAAACCCGGGAGGTCCTTTCGCCGGGCAGCACCGGAGAACTGGTGCTCACCACCCTCACCACCCGGGCCTTTCCCCTGATCCGTTTTAAGACCGGCGACCGTGCCCGGCTCCTCAAAGATCCCTGTTCGTGCGGCAGCACGCTTGTGCGCATGAAATGGGATTCAGAGCGCACAGACGATATCATGAACATCGACGGGGTCAATGTCCACGGCAACCAGGCGGGATTTCATCTCAAAGAAATGATGGGAATGGATCCCCGGCGGGTTTCATACCGGGTAGCGCACCACCAGGGCCGCAAAGTGCTGGAAGTGCTCATGGAAATGAACGATGCCATATTTTCCGATGAAATCAAGGAGCTGGAAAAGCTGCTGCGCCGGTGTGAAAACCGGCTCCGGGAGAATCTGGGCGTGCCCGTGGCCATCCGCCTGGTGGAATCAAAGGGATAAACCAAGGGGGCAAAAAAGGCCTTTGCCCCCCTCCTGAAAAATTGTTTTATTCCACGATTTCATGGGATTGAATCACCACTTTCAACCCGTCGGGAAGACCTTCGGGGACTTCAGAGCCGGTTTGAGCCGAGTAGAAGGCCACTTCCTCAAATTCAAATTGTTCCTGGGCACCCGCCGCCAGATAATTGATCACGTCTATTTGATTGGGCATTTTGTCCACATCACTGACAAACCAGGTGGCGTTGATGATCTGATCGCCGCAGGATTCGCACCTGCCGGTGACTTTCACGTTTTTGACATCCACATCACCGGTGTTGGCAATGGTGCCGGTGGCATCAATTACATAGGAAAGGTCACTGTCTTTTCGGATTGAAAATTCAGAATCCACAATCTCAAGACTGGCCTGTTTTTCCTCCCTGGCGCATCCGAGCAGGCACAATCCCAGCAGAACCGATAAAACCAGTAACCCAGCGTATCGCACCCTTGTCCTCATCATATCCTCCCTGTTTGCTGAGTGAAAAAATTTCCCGACACACCTGAACTGTTTTTTCTACTATTGAATCACTAAAACAAAATTCTTTTAAATCATCAAGCCCTTTTTGCCTGCAGGGCCAACCTTACTTGCCCCTGCTGCCGGTATACGGTTTTTCCTTGCAAGACAGACAAGTTATGAGTTATATTTTCACATGAACCCAGCGTTTCAATTTGCCCACCACAAGAGGGTTGCCATGAAAAAATACCTAATCGCCGTGCTGGCATATATGACCATTGCAGGAATTTTTCCGGCCGCTGCAGCCGGGGCAAACATACTGTATAACGGCGGTTTTGAAGGCCCTGTGGACAACGGCTCCCCCGGAGGATGGAAAATCACCGTCAACCGGGGTACAGAGGCTGAAATTGCCCTGGATTCCGGTGACACCCACAGCGGGGAAAACGCACTGAAAGTGGCCATCACTCCGCCGGGCGGCCGGGTCGTCGTATATCTGGATGAAGCCGGCGCCGCACCCATCACCCCGGGAGCGGCCTATGAAGCCTCCTGCTGGATCAGGACCCAAAACCTGGACTACAACCGTTTCCACGAGGCCCCGGCGTTCCGGTTCAATTTTCGCCCCCAGCGCATCCGGCCGGGCAAACTGGTGGATCTGATCAACAAACTCCAGGGCACTTCCGGCTGGGTACAGATCTCCCAAAAAGCCACGGCCCCGGAAAACAGCAGCCGGATCCACCTGGACTTTGTGCTCACCAGCGGCACTGTCTGGATCGATGATGTGGAGGTCCGCCGGCTCCGGTAACCCCGGCCGGCGGGTTTCACTCCAGCAGGTTTTCGCGCATCTGATCAATGACCGCCGGCTGCAGCCCGGCTTTTTCGACCAGGTAATCCGCAGCTGTGCCGTATGTATCCATCAGGTAATCAATAACGGCCACAATGCAGTGCCGGGGGGCGGTCAGGTAGGGAAACAGCCGGTCCGGATCAATACCGGCCCGCTCCATTCGCCTGTAAAGACGGGGCAGCAGGTCTGCAATATAAATATTGGATAGCTGATGATCGTCAATCACCGTTTCCTCGGCCACGCCCAGGGCCAGCAGAATCAGGGCGGCACAGGTCCCGGTACGGTCCTTGCCGCCGGTACAGTGAAAGACCAGCGGGCCGTTTCGGCTTTCTGCCAGATCGCGTATCACAGCCGCCCAGCAATGGGCAAACTGCTCGAGATTTCCGATATAGCCGTTGATCATGAAATCCGGAGTGAGCCACGCATTGTCGCCCTTTTGCAAAAGCCGGACGGCCTCTGCAAAATCAAAATTGCCGTGGGTCACCGGCAAATGAATATGGCCGATTTGGCCGCCCTCCGGCAAACGGTCCGGAGCCTCGGCCATTTCCGAGGCGGTACGGAAATCATAGACGCGCCGGATACCCATCCAGACCAAAAAGTCCAGATCCCTGTCCGTTAGCCTTGACAGACCGTCTGCCCGAAAAGCCCTGCCCCATTTCACCCGACGCCCATCCGCTGTTGCATAGCCCCCCATGTCCCGGAAATTGACCGTTCCATCCAACTGCACCCGCCTGGCTGCGGTGATCAAACGATGACCTCCGGCCTCAAGCCCGAAATAATGCCTTTGCCGGAAATTTAGCCCGTGGAGCTCAACACAGCCGTCTTTGGAGCGGGCAACCGGGGCGGACCGGTCAATGGCATCGGGATGCGGGCCTGCATAAACCCATACATCGGCATCACATGCGGTCTCCCAGCAAATGCGAACGCTGTTTTCATCCAGCTGCTGGACTGCGGCATCCAGCAGAATTCTGCCCGGTTGGCTCATACCCCCCTGCCTGCAAATCTTCGGCTGGCAAAAAAACAGCCGGATTGTCTCATGTGTTTTCCATCAGAGGTCTTATTACCATAGCCTGCAAAAGCCCGGCAGACAAGGGCAAAAACCAATGCCGGCAACAATGAAGCCATGGATTTATCCATGGGGTTTTGTTATACAGGGGCCATGCAAACTTCCACCAACAGCAAAGCCCTGCCCCCGCCTTTTTACCGGCCGGATACGCTTGTGCCCATATTGTTTATCACCCTGATTTTCTTTATGACCTTTCTGGCCCGGGTGATGTTTTCACCCCTTATGCCCAGCATTGAAACAGAAATGCACTTAAGCCATGCCCAGGCCGGATCCATGTTTCTGATCATGTCCATCGGCTATTTCATCGCTCTGGCCGGTTCGGGATTTATCTCTGCGCGGATTTATCACCGTTTCACCATTGTGGCCGCCGCCTGCGGGGCCGGGGTCAGTCTGATTCTGGCCGCTGCTTCTGATCAGTACTGGCAGCTGCAGGCTGCCATATTTCTTTTGGGCATGACGGCCGGGACATATCTGCCATCGGGAATCACCTCACTGACCAGCATGGTGGATGCCAGAAACTGGGGAAAAGCGGTGTCAATCCACGAAATGGCCCCCAATCTGGCTTTTGTGGCTGCCCCGGTCATCGCCCAGTTTTTCCTTCTCTATTTCACCTGGCGCAGCATGCCGGCGGCAGTGGGTGCGGCCTGCCTGCTGCTGGGGGCATGCTTTGCCATTTGGGGCAAAGGCGGGGATTTCCCCGGAAAACCGCCAGGCGCCGAAGCCATCCGGGATCTGGCGGCCACCCGGGCATTCTGGTTCATGGTGCTGTTGTTTGCAGCGGCGGTCAGCAGCACCATGGGACTTTATACCATGCTGCCGCTTTACCTGGTAAAGGAACTTGAGGTTTCTCAAGGTTTTGCCAACTCGCTGGTCGCTTTGTCCCGGCTGCCCGGGGTGGCAATGGCTTTGGCCGCAGGATGGGCCACAGACCGCTTCGGCCCCAGACGGACCATCACCCTGATGCTGGGCCTGACGGGCATGACCACTATCGGCATCGGGATCTGCAATGATCCCGGACTGGCCACAGGCCTGATTATTGCCCAGGCCGGACTTTCCACTGGATATTTTCCAGCAGGCTTTGCCCTGCTGTCTGCCATTGCCCCTGCCAAACACCGCAATGTGGCCATATCCCTTGCCATTCCCCTGGCTTTCGTCTACGGCGGCGGCATTGCCCCGGCCATTATCGGCTTTAGCGGAGATGCCGGATCATTTGCCGCAGGCATCGTGCTTGTGGGCGCCCTGATCTGTCTTGGTGCCGTGCTGCCGGTTTTTATCAAAAATTAACCGGGCTTTGATGCGGTTTGGAAGGATCTCCGGAAAACAGTGCAGCAAATAGTGCTTGACCTAAAATTTGCTTTTTTTTAGCATAATGCTTTTATTAAAATCTGTTCCAGGCGCTTCCGCCTGACACATCCGGCTGAAGCCATTTTTTTAGCTCAGGCAAATTGGCCAGATCCGTTCAACCACTTTAATCAAGCAAACCCAAGGCAGCCAATATGAAGATCAACAAATCCAGACAAATCGTTGAAGACGCGCTAAATCACGCCGACA
>JAGTVF010000320.1 GCA_018224315.1 Desulfobacterales bacterium
ACCGGCGCAGGGCTTCCTCGGCCTGTTTGCGATCGGTGATATCAATGCAGGAAGCGATGCTGCGATTGGTTCCGGAAATCATGTCCACGGACACCAAAATATCTCGTTTTTCATTGCGGCGATTAATAAAACGGAACTCATAATGCCGTGGTGCCGCCTCCGGATTCTGACGACGCAAATAATGGTTTTTCTTCATCCGGGCCAAATCATCAGATTGAATAAATTCAGTCCAGAATTTTTTCCCTTCAACCTCCTGCTTTGAATATCCAGAAAGTTCTTCGAAATTAGAATTAACAAGAGAAATTGCTGTGTCTTCTTCAATAATGAACATAGCCGTGCCCGAGGTCTCGAATATGGCACGGTAGTAATTCTCAGATAGGCGCAGGGCTTCTTCGGCTCTTTTGCGCTCCACGATCTCGCCGATTAAATGAGCTGCGGAACGCATCCTTTGCTTGGCCAGTTCAATGATAAAAGGCGGACGGCTTTCATAGGCATTTGAACACTCGATCAGGTCTTTTACCGCTACACCGTATTTTTTCGCCAGCTCTGAGAGGTTATTCCTCTCAGTTGGCGGGTCGCCGTACCCAACGTTAATCGTGCCGATTACTTGGCCGCTGGCCAAGATAGGCACGGCATAAAGCCAAATCCCTCCTTCACATGCAACATCCACCGGAAGTTCTGTCTCTGTGGCCTGTTTTGCGGTTTTCCAGCATGATTCATGGCAAAGCCATCTCCCGCAGCTCAGGGCCTGTGAACTGTCCTCTGTATCGCACAAACGATATGAAGCCTGATCCAGGAGTCTGCACCAGGCAGAAGAAAATATGCCCAGGGCATAATCACCGTTTCTTTCATAAACCGCAACCGAGGTTTCCAGCATATCCAGGAAATCGCCTACGATAGTTTTAAGGGTTTCTTCTCCAACCGCATCAAGGATTTCCCGGCTGGTATTGAGTTTTGTCAAATCCCCGTAAGGCCGGACATAAGGTTCCTTTGAGGCGGGGCCTTCGGCCCAAGGGGTTTTTTGTTGACTGGAAAGCATCCATTCGATTTTTTGCAAATCTTTTTCCATCCGTTTGCGGTCGGTGATATTGTGAACATTGCATTGAACCAACCTTGTCTTGTCGACCATATAAATATCGGTATAAATAACCTGCCCGGTCTTTGTTTGTACCGGCGCATCGTTGTAAGTAAGAATGCCGTCGGTTTCCAGTGTCTCCAATATTTCCTGAATCGTCCCGATATCTCCGGGAAAACCAATATCGATGACCCTTTTTCCATCAAGCTCAATACGACTATAGCCTAACATTTTACTGATGGCAGGATTGGCATGGATTATCTTTCCTTCAGCTTTTTCCAGAAGCAACATCCCGTCATTTGAAGTCTCAAAAAGCTGCCTGTAGCGTTCTTCAGATTCTGATAACAAGTTTTCCAGTCGTTTGCGTTCGGTCATGTCTTCTATGGCAAGGAGGATAAGCCGTTTTTCTCCGGAATCTTTTTGAATTTCTCTGGCATTGAAAAGCATGATGCGCCTGCCGATGCCGGCAAATTCATGTTCTATCTCGTAGTCATCAAGTATTGTTTTTTGGGGAAGCAGGGTTTCGAGCAGTTCTCGCAGTTCGGGAATATCCCACTGTTTGTTGCCCAGGTCATAGATAACCCGTCCAACGGTCTTTTCAGGCTTTAGCTGAAAAGCGTCATAAAAGGAATCATTGGCGGAAAGCACTCTTAAATCATGATTCAGGACAATTAAGGATTCACGCACAGTGTTGATGATACTTTCGGCGTATTCGCGGGCTTTTTTTTCAGAGGTTTCAGAAGCTGTCATTTTTTTATCCCTGTAAATTTTCTTTTGCAGCCCCAAAAACAGTTTTACTTGGCGGCGATCCTTTACATTCTCGTCAGGCAGCTGAAATGACCGGGGTAGAATATAGTGAAGTTTTTCTCAGCGGGAGGGCAAATTCCGGTACTGTTTGCATAAGTTGCCGCATGTCGCCGGAACTCAATTGCCGAACTTGGGACCGTCCGGACCCAGGTGACAGGAATAGCAGCCAAACCCGGTGCGGGTGATTATGCTAAATGACCTCAAGCCCAGGGCTTCAGACATCATCGGCACCAGGCGCTCAAGTTTCAGCCGGGTGGTTTCCGGATGCTTTTCAAACTCGGGGCCAAGAAGCAATTTGCCGCTGAGCCTGGGAAGATGGGCTGTGGGCATGCCGAAATTATCGGTTTGCTGGCCCTTGCCATGGCACAGGCGGCAGTCAATCGTTGAGAAACGCTCAGGACGCCACTGGCGAAAAAGCTTGGCAGCGCGTGGCAGGATCTCCCTGCGCATATGCATCTTGCGCTGCGCAAGGTTCATTTCAGCCCAGGCCAATCGCTTGCCTTCCGTCCCAACGTATACTGCTGTCCTGGGATAGCAGCTCCAGCAGGTCATTGCGCAGATCGCCGCGACCAGGATGCATTTGATATATCTGTGAAAGTCGATGATTCTCCTTTCTTCTACCGAAAAGACCCGGGACTTTTCGTCCCAATTTTACAATTGGTTTGGCTTTATCATAATCTTTATACTCGTCCGGAAAATCCAGATGTCAAATATTTTGATGCGATCTTTTAAAAATTTTTCCAAATGACCTAAGTGCACCATGGGGCAATTCCCCGCCAGTATGCGGGCATGGTGTTATTGAGGAACTGACACAATTATTGCCGCTGCACCACTACCACACCTGCGGCCACTATCATCAAACCGATGACGTCTGTTAACTGAAGGGTATCGCCAAATGCAACCCATGCCATGATCATGGTTACCGGTGGACCCAAATAAAAAAGGCTTGCCACACGAGTCGCATCGAGCCGCGAAAGCAGCAGCCACATCAAGGCATAAGCTGCCAGGGAGACGCCGACAATGAGCCAGAGCATAGCGCTTATAAAGGTCGGTTCCCAGCGTGTCGATAGACTCTCAAGACCTATTGCAGGGATCGTTGCGGCCAAAGCAGTTGCCAGGCTTTGGTAGAAAAGCGAGATATCCAGGGGAAGGCGATGGGCGCGGCCGTGTACCTCTATGTACCTTTGAAGCAGACTTGCCGCCGTGATGCCGACCACGGACCCGAACGGAATAAAGTAGCCAAAAACGGATCCGGCATCGTTTAGATTGGTCCGGGCGCCCACGGCAATCATCACCCCGCAAAATCCGACCAGCAATCCAAACCAGCGGGCAAGGGGAGTGTGTTCCCCCACAACGGGACCGGACAAGGCACCGGTGAGCATCGGCTGGAGCGCCACGACAAGAGCAACAATGCCCGCGGGAACACCCTGTTGCAAAGAAAAGAGCACGCAGCCCAGCCATACGCCATGTGCCAGGAGCCCGACAAGTAGTGCAATGGCGGCGTCGTAAAAGCCCGGCCAACGCAGCCGGCCCCTTAGCGCCAGGTAAATCAGAAGTATGCATGTCAGCGCCCAATAACGCCAAAACAGCAGAGTAAACGGTCCGGTAAACGGCAGACCATATTCCGCACCGATGAATCCTGAATTCCAGAGCAGGATGAAACCGACTGCCAGGCATGTCGTAGAGGAAACCATATTTGTGATACACTGCACCTATGATTTGAGCAATCTGTCCTCTGTCCGGGAATATCCGGCTTTTTCTTCCTGAAAAGCGGGCTTTTCCAGAAAGTTTTCAACAATCCTGCGCGCTTCAATCGTCTTGACCTGCTTTATAACGCCATATAATCTCCGGCAATCGTTGATGGACAGTTTTTTGACCATCCGGATGCAGGCTTTTTCATCCGTCATGTGGAAAAACGCTTTGCCGTTGTCTGTGTTTTCTTCTTTATGAATAATTTTGGAATAGATGATTGACCGTGCAGCCAGGCGTGTTTCCTGACCAATGTCTGTTTTTCGGGGATGAAAAATATAAAACAATGTCAATTGGTCGCCCGGGCTGTAAAGGTGCTGACGCGGCCCGGCGTCTTTTGTTACCAGGCGGTCCAGGAAAACCGGCTTCACCCGGTGTGAATGGGACAAAAGTTTATGGAGTTCCCGCCAGAGGAAAAAATGGATAATGCCGGCTTCCACATAGATGGAAGAATACGCAGCGGCCTGCCGGGCAATTCCCTGGGCGCGCAGGGAGGCCCGCAGCCGGAAGCGTGCGGCATCTGCTCTGGCAAATTGCCGGACGGCATCCACGACTGCGTCAAAGGAGCCGGCTGCCGCTGTTTTATAAAAATTTAACAGTGTGCCGGTGGCCTGCCGTTCTGATAGAAAGACATAATATGGAAGGCTATTGCGGTTGAGATCATCTGGTGTGTTGCCCCGGGCAAAAAAATCGTGGATGGACAGCAGGGCTTCGTAAAACGGTTCCACCTGAATCAATTGCTTGCCCGATGCATGAAGCTGTTTTTCCAGGTCGCACATCTGCCGGCTAAACGCGGGGTATTCCAGGTCCAGCGGCATCAGATAATCATCCACGCTGATGGCGCCGGTAAGCATTTTCTCAAAGTTCGTCTCGGGCGGTTCTTCCAGAAAAATCGCTTCATGTCTTTCCATGAGTTCGGCGGTCTTTGCAATTATTTCCGGGCGGTGAATGGAAAACCCGATATGGATGTGTTTCATTTTTTTCAGGCTCCAGGCAAACAGCTTTCAATCTGCGCAGACGGCATGACCCCTTCCTAAAGGGATTCCAGGTTTTTTTTGCAAACAGCGGCCTGGGCCAGGATTTTTTCTTTTTCCGTATCCGGCTTTTTGTCCCAGGTTCGGTACATCATGGAGATACGCGGATTTTTTTCTAAAAGCGCCCGGTGGCGGTGGTGAAAATCCCAAAACAAGCTGTTGTAAGGGCACGCGCCTTCCCCGTGCGGCTTTTTGTATTGATATTGGCAATGCTGGCAGTAGTCGCTCATTTTATTGATATAATTGGCAGATGAAACATAGGGTTTGGTGGCGATCAGGCCACCGTCTGCATACTGGCTCATCCCGCGGGTGTTGGGTTTTTCCACCCACTCAATGGCATCAATATATACCCCTAAGTACCAGGCGTCCACATCATCCGGGGCAATACCGGCCAAAAGGGCGAAATTGCCCGTTACCATCAGCCGCTGAATGTGATGGGCATAGGCGGTTTGAAGGGACTGTTTTAATGTCATGTGCATGCAGTTCATTTTCGTATCCGCGTCCCAGAAATAATGGGGCAGTTTTTCGGCGTGGGAAAAGAAGTTCATTTTTTCAAATTGCGGCATAAGCGCCCAGTAAATTCCCCGCATGTATTCCCGCCATCCCAGGATCTGCCTTACAAAACCTTCCACCTGGGCGATTTCCACACGATCCGGATGGTTTTTAAAATGGCTGACCACGGCATTGATTACCTCAACAGGGCTCAGCATTTTGGTATTTAAGGCAAATGACAGGCGGGAATGAAAAAGCGAGCCGCTGCTGACGGTCATGGCATCCTGATATGTTCCGAACCACGGCAGGCCGTAACGGATGAAATAACCCATCAAGTCAAGGGCCTGGGA
>JAGTVF010000321.1 GCA_018224315.1 Desulfobacterales bacterium
CCCAGATGGCCCGGGCCGGCGTTTTCATGAACCTGTTCGGCATTATCGGCATTACAGTGCTGACCATGTACTACCTGGCATGGGTCTGGGGCATCGACTTGATGAGCGTGCCTGGCTGGGCACAATAGACGGGCCGGCCGCCGGTTCCGGGCCCGGCCGGAAATTTCTACACCGGATCGGCTGCAGGCTCCGGTCCTTTTCGGACCCACAGATCCCGCTGGGGAAACGGAATTTCAATATTGTTTTCCGCCAATGCATCGTAGATGGCCATGTAGAGTTCATGGCTCACCAGACCCCGCTGCTCGGGCCGCTCAATCCAGCAGAGCAGTTCAAAATCCAGGCTCGAATCCCCGAATCCCCGCATGCGCACCCGTGCCGGAGGCTGCCGGCAGACAAGGCTGTGGGTTTTGGCCACGCTTTCCAGCAGGTCCACCACCTGGTGCACATCTGAGCCATAGGCCACGCCAACCTTGATCCGGATGCGGTATTTGACCCACCGCCCGCCGGACTCGTTGACGATCTTGGAATTGGCCATCACGGAATTGGGAATGATAACCTCCACATCATCACGGGTCAGCAGGCGTGTGGAGCGAATGCCCACCTTGGTGATCTCCCCGCGCTCTGCCGAGTCCAGCACCACATAGTCGCCAAGCTTGTAAGGCGCATCTGCAATGATAAAAAAACCGGCAAACAGATTGGCCAGGGTGTCGCGGGCCGCAAAGCCCACGGCAATGCCAATGACACCGGCCGAAGCCAGCCAGGCGGTGGCATCAATGTGCCAAACCTGCAAAAGCGCATATGAGCCAATGGCAACGATGACAACCGTCATCATCAGGTCAAACAAAGGAAGGGTCCGCTCTTCCACAATGGCAAAGCGGTCGCGGATTTTGCCAAACATTTCCAGGGCAATGCGGCTGGCCTGGAGAGCTGCCCGCATCAGCTGCAGGACAAGCAGACTCAGCAGCACCCGGATGATGACACTGGTGGCAAATTCACCAATTGTCAGGGTGTGCAGGGCGGTGACCAGGCTGATGTAGCCCACAGCAAGACCGGCCACCCGGGCACCCACACGGAGGAGTTTACCCATCAGTTCCGCGTTGGCCCGGTCCGCAATGCGAAGCCCCCAGTACAGGATAAAGCGCGGCACCAGAAACGCCAGCGACAGGCCCACCACAACAATCACCAGGGCCAGGAGAAACGGATATGTGCCCAGCAGGTGCCATGCGCTTTCAAGCCATGCGGGCAGCCAGGACGGAACCTCGGCGGCAGATTTGGTCAATCCGTTCATGGAAGATTCTTTTGTTGAAAATGTTGTGTTGTGTTATCGGATTTCTCCACTTAAAATCCCCGCATAGCACATTTCCAGGAAAAAATCCCCCATGGTTTTACCCTGCTGTGCGCTTGCCGCATTCACCACGACATCCATATCCGGCTGACCGGCCATATCGCCCTGCACGCACTCTCCGATTTTGCCGATTTTGGTTGAAACACCCATGTTTGTTTGGACTCATCCGTCCGTTTATATTAAAATTATCACACGCAGCCGGGCAGTCAAAAGGCTCTCATCTCCCAAAACAAAAGGAAGAGCGCATGCGCGTATTGATGGTTTCCGCCAACACCGAGCAGGTCAGCATACCGGTGCTGCCGCTGGGACTGGCCTGCGTATCCGCAGCAATCCAGGACAGCGGCCATGAGATCCATGTGGTCAATCTCATGGAACCCCGGCATGTGGACCGGCTGCTGATTCCGGCCATTGAAGCGTTTGTGCCGGATATCATCGGCATTTCGGTCAGAAACATTGATGATCAGAACAGGGATGCACCCGATTTTCTCCTGTCCCGGACAAAACCGGTGATCGAAGAGTGCCGCAGGCGCTCCAATGCCCTCATTGTTTTGGGCGGAGCGGGCTACAGCATATTTGCCGAATCCGCACTTGATTACCTGGGCGCGGATTTCGGCATCCAGGGGGAAGGGGAATGGGCCATGTGTGAATTGCTTGCGCGCATGGAAAAAAATGCCCCATTGGACGGGTTAAACGGACTCTGGAGGCCCGGCAAGGGTCTTGCGGCACCCCCTTTTCAGAACCGGCAGATGGATACCTATCCCATGCCATTGCCCGGGGTTCATCTCAGCGCAGGTCCTTACGGAAAAGACCACGATCTCATGGTGCCCTTTCAAACCCGACGCGGCTGCCCCATGAACTGCAGCTACTGTTCGACCCCGGCTATCGAGGGCCGGCATATGCGCAGCCGTGCGCCCGAAACCGCCGTGGACAATCTGCGGCGGTTTTCAGATAGCGGATTTGATCGCTTCTTTTTCGTGGACAACACATTCAACCTGCCCGGCTCATATGCCGCTGCCCTGTGCGACCAAATTGTGGAAGCGGGCCTTGAGATCACCTGGCAGGGGATCATCTATCCCGCCGGCCTCCACGAGTCCCTGGCTGAAAAAATGGCCCGGGCCGGATGCCGCTTTGTTGGCCTTGGTTTTGAAAGCGCAGATGAACAGGTGCTTTCGGCCATGAACAAAACATACGGCAAAAAAGAAATCCGGCTGGCATCAGAGATCCTTTACCGGCACGGCATTCAACGAATGGGATTTCTGCTGCTCGGAGGCCCGGGCGAAACCCGGCAGAGCGTCAGGCAAAGCATTGCATTTGCCGAATCCCTTGAACTCGAAGCCGTCAAGCTCACCGCGGGCATCCGCATTTACCCCGCCACGCCGCTGGCCGACATCGCCCGGCAAAAAGGATTCATTGCCCCGGATGCCAGCCTTCTCAAGCCCGTGTTTTATCTTGAGCCCGGCCTGGACGGCTGGCTGCAGGATACAGTCAAAAAGGCCGTTTCCCGGAATACCGGATGGATGAACTAATGGCTGTCCCGCGGGTTTTGCTGCCCGAGGGCCCCGCGCACTTTTAGCGCCAGGTCCTGAATGGAAAAGGGTTTTTGCATGAATTGCACCCCCTGGTCGGGCACACCGTGGACAGCGATAACATCAGCGGTATAGCCGGACATGAAAAGAACTCTGAGCCCAGCACTGCAGGCTGAAAGACTGGTGGCCAGATCCCGGCCGTTCATCTCCGGCATGATCACATCGGTGATCAACAAATCTATGGTGCCTTCATATTCACGAAAAAGCGCCAGGGCCTCTTCCGGTTTTTCTGCAGTCAGCACCTTGTAACCCAGGCTTTCGAGCATCTCCCGGCCCACCTGCAAAATGGCCGCCTCATCCTCAACCATAAGTATGGTTTCTGAACCCGCAGGCAGGGACGCCTCGCATTGCACCGGAGTTTCCGGGCCGGTTTGCGGGTCTTTGCACCGGGGCAGGCATATGGTAAAGGTCGTGCCCCTGCCGGGCTGACTTGTAACGTTAATCAAACCGTTGTGCTGCCGGACAATGCCGTATATCGTGGACAAACCAAGGCCGGTACCCTCTCCGGTTTCCTTGGTGGTGAAAAACGGTTCAAACAGGTTGTCCTGCACTTCCTTTTCCATGCCGCAGCCGTTGTCAGTGACCGCCAGCATGACATACTGCCCGGCGGCGGGGCCTTCTTTCTCCTTGCCGTTGTCCTCATCCACAACAACATTTTTTGTCTCTATGGTCAATTGGCCCACATCGGCAATGGCATCCCGGGCATTGATCGCCAGATTGGCCATGATCTGGGTGAGCTGGGAGGGATCGATTCTGACCGGCCACAGGTTGTCACCGGGGCGCCAGACAAGCTCAATGTTTTCGCCGATCAGGCGCTGCAGCATTTTCAGCAGGCCTGAAACAGCCTCATTGAGATCCATTTCCACCGGAGCGATCGTCTGTTTGCGGGCAAATGCCAGCAACTGCCGGACAATGTCCTCTGAGCGTTTGCCGGCGTTGTAAATTTCCCGGATATTGGCATAGGGCAGCGTTTCCGGATCCAGCATGTCAATGGTCATTTCCGCATACCCGTTGATAATGGCCAGCATGTTGTTAAAATCATGGGCAACGCCGCCTGCCAGCCGGCCCACGGACTCCATCTTCCGGGACTGGAGCAGACGGGCCTGCAATTTCTCCCGCTGTTTTTCCTCCTGCTTGCGCCCGGTGATGTCAATGCAGGAAGCGATACTGCGGCTGGTTTCGGCAATCATGTCAATGGCAACAAGCAGGTTATACATCCGGCCGCCCCGGTCAATAAAACGGCACTCATACTGGCGGGTTGCTGCATCTGGATTTTTGCGCCGCAAATCATGTATTTCCTTCATCCAGGTGACATCATCGCAATGAACAAACTCAGGCCAGGACTTTCTGCCTTCAAGCGCCTGCCGGCAATATCCGGAAAGTTTTTCAAAATTGGAATTGACCCGGGAAATGGTGGTGTCTGCTTCAATGATGAGCATGGCTGAACCGGATGTCTCGAATATGGCACGGTAGTAGTTCTCGGAACGACGCAGGGCTTGTTCAGCCGCCTGTTTTTCCCGGGACTCAGCGCGCCACATCTTCAGGGCAATGGTCCAGGAAAACACCAGCACGCCCAGACAAATCAATGCGATCAAAAGCGCGGCCCGGGTGAGGTTAAAGGAGGTTTTGCGCTCAAGGCGGGTATGGATCAGATCCACAAGCTCCTGGGTCTTATCGGAAAACGCAAGCTGGTTTTTCGTATACGGCCAGCCGGAAAGCAGATTAAAGGCCTCTTTTTTCCTCCCCCTGCTGACAAGGTCAAAAGCCTGCTTTTCAAGGTTGTGGGTAACCACCAGGTGCTGCCGGATTTCATTGGTAAGCCGGTCCACTTTCGAAGACGGGGTCAACTCCGGAATTTTTTCCAGCAGGGCATTTAACTCCGGCCGGGTTTCCCGGTAGGTCGTTTCCCAATTGAGGTCCCCGCTGCTGGCACCGATAAGGGCGGCCATTTTCATGGTTTCGGCATGCAGCAGCAGCTGCCAGGAGCAGCGCTCCATGACAAACTCCCTTTCCTTCAGGGAGGTCAGCAGATTAAAGGAATAAACCAGGTGCCAGACCAAAAGCCCTACCAGGACAAGGGTCATGGCAATGGAGGCAAAAATCCACGGCCGCGCCGTTCGATCGCGGCCGGCGGCGGATTTATGTTTTTTCCCGCTTCGGATCATGGGTCGGTTATCGTGAAACGGCATTATTGATCCAGCCAGGTGCTGACAAGCGGCTCATTCTCACGGATCCAGCGCAGGGCCGCCTGAAAGTAACTTGTGTTTTCATCCTGTGCGCAAAGCATCACCTGCTCCATATCCTTCGGCCGCCATTTGAAATTTTTTAAAAATGCATACACGTCCGGCATGTCTTCGGCCAGCCCCCTGCGGGCAAAGGTGCCGATGTATTCTTTGCCGCCATAAACACCCAGCGGATCTTGAAGATACCGGAGATCCCATTTGGCAAATTTCCAATGGGGTGTCCAGCCCGTGACCACAATCCAGTCGCCTTGCTCCACGGCGTTTCCAAGGGCTGCCGTCATGGTCCGTCCGGATCCGGAAATCAGCTCAAATCCGCCCAGGCCGTATTCGGCCATGGCCTCTTCGGTTTTTGCCATGATCCCGGCCTGGGGATCGATACCCATGATCCGGCTGTGAAATTTTTCCCGGTGCCTGCTGAGTTGCGCAATGGAATGGATTTCCACGTATGCGGGGACCACCAGCCCGCATCGGGTGCCTTCCAGATTGGCACCGAGAAACTCCATTTGCGGCCCGTAGGCTTGCAAGAAGCCCGCCTGCAGCGAAGGCAGCCAGGCGGCCACCATGCCGTCCTGGTCCCCCTGGGCCACGGACTCCCACATGGCACCCAGGCTGACCGGCAGCAGTTCGCACTCACGGCTGAGCCTCTTTTGGA
>JAGTVF010000322.1 GCA_018224315.1 Desulfobacterales bacterium
CCGTCCCAGAAAATCCACTGACAGGTAAATGGCCACCACCATGACCAGGACCATGGAAAAATATCGCACAAAAGCGGCGGTAATATATCGATGGATAATGCTCATGGCTCTCCCCTGCCCGGCAAAACCTTACGGATGCGGCCGACTGTGAAAGCAAAACCCGACAGCAGGCCAACCGGCTCATCTTTTGCCGTCTTTATCAGCATATAAAGCCCAAGAACGCCCATAATCCCGTTTGGCGCCCATAAGCCGATTGCCGGATGAAACCGGCCGCTTTCGCCAAGCACTGTGCCGGCTGACAAAAGCAGATAATAGATCAAAAAGCAGAGCAGCCCCATACCCAGGCCGGCTGACTTCCTGGCCGACACGGACATGACCCCCAGGGGCAGGGCCAGAAGCCCCATGGCAATGCAGGCAAAAGGGATGGAAAATTTCCGGTGCAGCTCCAACAGAATGGAATAATATCGTTTATCCCGGTTTTCCGCAGTTTTTATATACTCGTGCAGTTCGGAAAACCGCATTTCTTTTTCATCCTTGCGCCCTGAGCCCATATTCGTCCCGGACCCGGCGAGATCCAGCCGGATATCATAAGTCGTGAAATTCGTGGCATGCGCCCCGCCCCGGCCGGGTTCAGCCTGGCTGATTACGCCGTCATAAAGGCGGATCACAAATGTATCGTCATCACTTCCCTTCAGCAGATCCCCCCTGGGCGCAATGATGGTACTGCTGGTCTGGCTCTGCCGGTTGTCCTGGATCAAGACATCATTGAGTTCACGGGTTTTCATATCCACATGATTGACATAAAAGGTCAGGCCGGCAAAATCATCGTTAAAACGGCCTTCGCTCATCCCGATATTAAAATTGGAGCGAACCACTTCCATGGCTGTTTTTTCATAAGCCGTCTTGCCCCAGGGCATGCCCCAGCCGGCCATGGCCACGGTCATCAAAAAACCGCAAACTGCAAACACAAGCACAGGGGGAATCAGGCCATAGAGGCTGATCCCGCCGGCCTTGAGGGCAACAATCTCGTTGTCTGCCGACATCCGCAAAAAAGTCAGCAGGATGCTCATCATCACGGACATGGGAATGATATAGACAAGAAAGTAGGGCATGGAATAGAGAATCATCAGAAAAAAAACAGACAGATTCACCTGGTAGTTGACAATCATGTCAGTGATGTCAAGAATCTCGCTCATCAGAAAAATAAACATGAAAAACACGAGATTGATCACAAAGGGCGGGATCAGTTCCTTGAGGATATACCGGTTGACAATGGTGTTTGGCTTCATGGGATGACGGATTCCGTGTGTTTACCGGGATGCGGGGCTTTTTTGTCCGGCTGCGTCAACCGGATCGGAAAACTGCTGATAATAAAAACGGAAATATTCCCCCTTTTGTCTCAACAAATCTGCATGTGTGCCCTGCTCCGCGATCCGGCCGCCGGATAGCACGATGATGCGGTCTGCGCCCACGATTGTTGACAGCCGGTGGGCGATCACAAAAGAGGTGCGGCCCTGCATGAGATTTTCCAGGGCTTTCTGCACCAGATGCTCGGCCTCTGAATCCAGCGCCGAGGTGGCCTCGTCGAGAATCAATATCGGCGCATCCTTTAAAAGAGCCCGGGCAATGCATATGCGCTGCTTTTCCCCCCCTGAAAGCCGGCTTCCCAGCTCCCCGATCACCGTATCCATCCCCTTTTGCAGCTTGTTTATAAACTCGGCAATATAGGCAGCCTCGGCCGCCTTCCAAATTTGCGCCGGGGTGGCATCAGGGCTGCCGTAGGCAATATTTCGGCAAAGGGTGTCGTTAAACAAAATCGGTTCCTGGGTGACCACGCCAATGCGGCTGCGCAGGTCGGCCACAGCCACCTGACGAACATCTGTGCCGTCGATTTTCACGCTGCCGGCCGTGACATCATAAAACCGCGGAATCAGGTTGACCAGAGAGGTTTTCCCGCCGCCGCTGGTGCCAACGATTCCCAGGCGCTCCCCAGGCCGTGCCTCCAGGCAAATGTCTTTTAAAACGGTTTCATCGGCGCTATAGCCGAATGACACGTTTTCAAATGTCACCCTGTGAGGCGGTTCCGTCAGGACAACGGGATCGGGCGGGTCCGTGATGTCCACTTCCGTCTCCAGCACATCAAATATCCGATCTGCGGCAGCCATTCCCTGCTGCACGGCATTGTTTAACCGGGTCAGTTTTTTTACAGGGGCGTATAACAGCATCAGCGCGGTCATAAAGGAAAAAAACGTGCCCGGGGTCATTTGTTCATTGATCACCGCGTATCCCCCGTACCAAATCACCACGGCCACTCCGATGCCGCCTAAAACCTCCATGACCGGCGAGGTCAGGGCCTTGGTCCGAAACGTTTTGACCTCATAGCGGAAAAGTATTCGGTTTTTTGCAAAAAACCGGGATTTTTCCTCTGCCTCCATGCCAAAGGCCTTGACAATCTTGTTACCGGCAAAGGTTTCGTGCAGAAAGGAGTTCAAATCCGCCATGGATTCCTGGCTCCTGGTGCTGAATCGCCGAATGCGGCGGCCGAATTCGGCAATGGGGAAAAAGGCCACGGGCAAAACAATAAGCGCAATCAGTGCAAGCTTCCAGCTTTGGTAGAAAATCACAAAGATCAGGCCGAAAATGGTAAACACGTCTCTTAACGCACCGGTGACGGCGTTGGACACCATGGCCTTGATAATATTGACATCATGGGTGATCCGGCTCATCAGTACCCCGGTTTTTTCCTTTTGTAAAAACATCAGGGGCAGATCGGATATCTTGTCATAAAGATTGTCCCGCAATTGACGGATGATGCTTTCGCCCACGTAGTGCATCAGAAATTCCTGGCCGTACATGGCCGCAGCCCGCAGCATGTACAGCACAATCAGGGCAATGGGGATGATCATCAGCATGGTTTCATTTTTTTCCATGAAGATATCATCGAGCATGGGCTTGACCAGAAAGGCCGTGGTTGATGTGGTTGCCGCAACCACAAGCATGCACACCATGGCCAGGGCCAGTTGGGGCCAGCTTTCCCGGATATATGCCAGCAGCCGTCGGTGCCGGCTGCGCAGTGGCAGTTTGGAAACAATGGGGGGTGTCATAAAGAATTTAAACCCTTCCGGCCGGCGTTGCCTCTGTGTTGCGATAAATCAGGGAAAGGGCAATGTCTGCCGCTTTTTCCGAGGCTCCGGGCTCGCCCAGCATGGTCCGCACGGTTTTGAGCCGGCGGCGCAGCGCCAAAAGCGCGGCCCTGTCCGAAAGCAAATCCCGCACGGTGCGGGCAATGGTTCCCGGATTGGCATCCTGCTGAATCAACTCGGGAACCACCCGCTGGCCGGCAATAATGTTGGCAAGACCGATATGATCGACTTTTACCAGCATTTTGCCCAACATGTAGCTCAAATTGGAAATCCGGTACATGATGACCATCGGGACCCCGAAAATAGCGGCTTCCAGGGTAACCGTTCCCGAGGCGGCCACCACCAGTGTGCATTGCTCCAATATCCCGGCAATCCCGCCGGATTGCACCTTCATATCAATTTGATCCCGCCAGGGCTTTATCCAGTCTTCCAGCCACAGGGGATCAATGCCCGGGGCAACCGAAACAATGAATTCAACGCCTGGCAGATCCGCTGCCAGCCGGCCGGCCGCAGCAAGCATAACCGGTAAATTTCGCCGGATTTCGCTTTTGCGGGAGCCGGCAAGCAAACCCACGACGGTAGCGGCTTCGGCCGCCGACTCCTGCCCGGAGTTATTGGCCGGTTCTGGCCAATGCGAATCTGCATAATGATCCAGCAGCGGATGGCCCACAAAGGTTACCGGAACCTGCCAGGCCCGATAAAAGTCGGCTTCAAATGGAAGAATCACAGCCATGTGATCCACCCGGCGCTTGATTTTTTTGACCCTGGAACGCCGCCAGGCCCAGATCTGCGGACTGATGTAATAAAACACCTTCAATCCGTGTTTTTTGGCAAAGCCGGCCATGTGCAGATTAAAATCGGGAAAATCGATCAAGATCAGAAGATCCGGCCTCCGCCGCAGCATCTCCCGCTTGACGCGGCCGGCTTCGCGCAACACCACGGGCAGTGCGGAGAACACCTCGGTAATGCCCACCACTGAAAGCTGCCCGGCGTCCACAAGAATTTCCACGCCGGCGGCCTGCATCTGCGGGCCGCCAATACCGCAGAAATGCAGGTTTGCATCCTTTTTTGCCATCTCGGCCACCAGGCGCGCCCCGTGATGATCCCCCGAAGTCTCGCCGGCGATGATCATGATCTGTTTTCCGGGCAAATCTCGTGTTTTCATCAACCCGATTCCCTGACCCGGGCCATGGCGTCATTGATCTGAGCGGTGATGTCCACGGCCACTTTCAGGGCATCCCGGCCCATGCGGCCGGAGACCTCGGGTTGGCCCCGCCGGGCCACGACATCGACAAAAGAGCTGATTTCATCGGCCAGGGCATCGGCTGCGGCAAAGGACTGCTGCTCCATCATCATGCCGGGAACCGGGCACTGCTCTTCACCGGAGCCGGGTCGGATATGGGTGATGGCGCGATTGGCAAAATCAATGGAAAAATAGCCGTCTGGTTGAAAAATCCGGATTTTTCGCTCATTTTTGTTGGCAATCCGGCTTGCGGTGACATTGGCCACGGCATTGTTGTCAAATTCAATATGGGCATTGGCGATATCCACCTGATCAGTGACCACGGATGCCCCCAGGGCATGGCAATAGCGGATATCTGCTTTGACAAAATTAAAAATCAGGTCAATGTCATGGATCATGAGATCATGGACAACGCTGACATCCGTGCCCCTGGGCTGATAAAGGCTCAGCCGCTCGCACTGGAAAAACAAGGGGCGAATGACCTGGTTGCGAACGGCCACCACCGCAGGGTTGAAGCGTTCCAGATGCCCCACCTGGATAATACACCCCATTTTTTCCGCAAGGGCGATGAGTTCATCGGCTTCGGCCACCGTGCGGGTGATGGGCTTTTCAATGAGCACATCAACACCCTGGCTTAAAAAATCTTTGGCAATTTCATAATGCAGATGCGTGGGCACAGCAATGCTGACAGCATCCACCTGACCGAAAAGCTCCCGGTAGTCGGCAAATGCCCGGGTGCCGGCTTTATCGGCCACTGTTTGCGCCTGGGCCGGATCCGTATCCACAACACCGGCAAGGGCAACACCGGGATGATTGCCGTATTTCTCCGCATGGAACTTGCCAAGATAGCCAACGCCCACAACTGCGGCGCGGATTTTTTTGTCCGGGTTCATTTTTATTGTTCAGCCTTGTTTTTTTGGGGTTGTTCCGGCATATCCGCCAACGCTTCGATGGATATCCCGTATTGATCCGCCAATTCTACCATTTTCTCCCTGTCAAACACAACCGACCGACCGGCTTCCACGATCAGCAGCCGGGCCCCGCATTCATGCATGATTTCAATGGTCCGGGCGCCGACTGCCGGCACATCAAAACGAAAATCCTGGATGGGCTTGCAGACTTTGACCACAACCGCATTGCCCCGTCCCAGCCGGCCGCCCCTTTGGATTGTGGCATCGGTTCCGTCTATGGCCTCCACGGCCAGCACTGAGCCGTTTTCCACAACAACACACTGACCGATATCCAACGCGCCAATGGCCTTGGCCTTTTGCCAGCCCAGGATGATGTCGCTGCGCTCTTTTTTGGATGGCTTTTTCCGGGTCCAGCATCCGGGGCGGGCCAACAGTTCAGGTAAGAGAAAAGTCGAAGGCCGGACAATGATGCCCTCCTTTTCCAAAAACATGGCAAAGGCCCGCAAAAGCCTGTCATCATGGGTGTCTTTTCGAACAGCTGCCAGCAGGGAAAGGGCCTTGATATCCGGGCGAATTTCAGAGACGGCCCGCGGTTTATGGATGGCGCCCACCATGACCGCTGACTGCACCGCGTGTTTGCGGAAAAAACGGGTTAAACGGCCCAATTGGCCCAGGTGCAAAACTTCCATGGCGGCCACGTATCCGGCCAGTGCCGGATCGGTTTCATGGTAATAGGCGGCTGCAAAGACTTCGTAGCCCCGGGCGGCGGCCTTTTTTGCAAACAAAATCGGAAAGGGGCCGCTGCCTGCAATCAGTCCGA
>JAGTVF010000323.1 GCA_018224315.1 Desulfobacterales bacterium
AACCCGGGTTTCGCCAAACACGTGGGGGTGGCGATAAATCAGTTTCTGGCAGAGCTGTCCGATGACATCGGAAAGACTGAATTCGCCTTGCTCCCGGCCGATGATACTGTGGAACACCACCTGCAGAAGTACATCGCCGAGTTCTTCGGCCATGGATGCCGAATCTTCGGACTCAATGGCCTCGACCAGTTCATAAGCCTCCTCAATTAAGGCGGGCACCAGACTTTCATGGTCTTGGGCGGCATCCCAGGGACACCCCCCCGGGGCACGCAGCGTTTCCATGATGTCAACCAAACGGTCCATTTCCTTCATATCGATTTCCCTGACCGGGCGGCCCGGCTGAACCGGTTGGTGCGCCCGGATTCCTTGTTTACAAAAAAAGTTTTTTTTTATACGCATTTCAGTATGGATGATATCGGCATCATCGCCTGAGAAGTCACATTCTTTAATGTATCGGCATAACCGTGTCAAGCAGTGAGACAACCAGGGAAAGAAAAAAACCGTGCAAACAGCATCCCGCCTTCGTATCGGCGCACTGATCAGCGGATCGGGCACCAATCTGGAAGCCATTTTAAAAGCCTGTGAAACCGGAGAGATCAACGCACAGGTGGTATTTACCGGCTCGGACAACCCCGGATCCGCCGGCCTGGAAAAAGCCGGCAAACGCGGCATTGCCACGTTCGTGGTGGACTACAAAAAACGCATCCGGGATTACCGCGCCGATCCCCGGCCCCAAACCCTGCCGGCGGATTTCAACGAAGCAGAAATCCTGGCCAAACAATCTTTTTTCAGCGCAGATGCAGAGGCGCAAAAGACCCGGACTTTTCTGCGCACAAGGGCCATTGCCGAAGCCGCCCTGATTCAACAGATGCGTCCCTACTCATTTGATCTGCTGGTACTGGCCGGGTTTATGCGCAATCTATCCCCCTATTTCATTGACCGGATCAACACGGACCCGGCCCGGCCCCGGATCATGAATATTCACCCGGCACTTCTGCCGGCGTTTGCCGGAACAGACGGGTATGGCGACACCTTCCGCTACGGCTGCAAGGTGGGCGGATGCACCGTGCATTTCATTGACTACGGCGAGGACTCCGGACCCATAATCGGCCAGCGCTGCTTTGCCATCGAAGAAACCGACACCCTTGCGGATGTGAAACAAAAAGGGCTGGCTCTGGAATGGGCGCTTTACCCCGAATGCATCGGGCTGTTTGCCCAAAACCGGCTGGAGGTGGTCAACACCACCCACACGCTTTCCGGCGGGCAGGTGTATCAAAGACGGGTGGTAAAGATTCTACAGCCGTAACGGGCCGGACCCGTCAGGCCCCGAGCACCCGTGCCATCAGCGGCAGGGCCACAAAGGTGCCCACCATGCTGCCGATATTGGCAAACACCACGACCAGAAGAATCCGGGTGACCTTATTGCGCCAGAAACCCCGGATGGACAAAATATCCGTGGACAGATCTTCCAGGTCTCCCACCTTGGGCTTGCGCAAGCCCGCCTCCACAAGGCCCGCCACCCAGCCTGCGGCAATCATGGGATTCAATGAGGTAAGCGGGGCCGCACCAATGGCAGAAAGTATGGTCAGGGGATGTCCGAATGCCGCCGCGGTGCCGATGCCGGCAAAAACCGCATTGGCCGCCACCCACCAGAAAACCATGGATTTGCCCGTCTGGGCGCCGCCGAAAAAAAAACCGGCAATAATGGCCAGTAAAATGGCCAGGGGCAGCAGCCATTTGAGCACCCCCAGGCTTTTGCCCCGGGGCGGCACCGTTTCCAGAGGGGCAGGATCAATGTCGTGGAAAAGATATTTGCTGATGCCCGGCACATGACCGGCACCCACCACGGCCACGATCTTTTGGCCTTCGGCATGCCGGATCCTGTGGGCCAGGTACCGGTCCCGCTCGTCGATTAAAATCTGCCGAATGGACGGATGGGATTTTTCCAGCTCCGAGAGCAGACTCTGGAGAATGTCTTCTTTTTTCATGTCTTCAATGGCCTGCTCGTCAATATCGTCAATGCCGCCCATGGACATCAGGAGCTGAAAGAACAGCTTGATCTTGTTCCAGAAACCGGTGCTGCGCCAGGTGCGCGAAAGGGTTACCGTAATATCCCGGTCTGCCAGACAAACCCCGGCGCCGGCGGCTTCGGCCGCATCCAGGGCCCGAATCATTTCCTCACCGGGCCGAACCCCGAGTTTTTTGCCGATGCGGCGCTGAAAGGCGGTGAGCATCATGTTGACCAGAAGCACAAAGGCCTTTTTCTCCCGAACCACCTTAACGATATCCATCTGCCGCCACTGGGCGCTGTTGCGGATGGACTGGTGCCGGGAGGCGCAAAGCTCCACGCACACGGTATCCGGGCTTTCCTCCTGGATCACCGATTCGGCCAGTTCCGCGCTTTCCCGGGAGACATGGGCGGTGCCCACCAAAACAATCTCTTTGCCGTCTATCTCCAGGCGGGTGACACCCCGGGTTTGTTTGTGTGATTCATTTGCCATCCGGCATTTGCATCCTTATTTTTAAGAGTGTAAAAAATTTTAGAATTCATCCTGAATGAAACTTATATAAGTGCCTGGATCACAACATTGTTGTCAAGGAGATAATCACCAGAGGTATGCTGATTTACAACGACATTTACGAATGGGAGGGCTGGGGCGGCAAGCTTCGCCTGGCCAGCGGAAAATGCCGGCTTTGGGTTTTTGACCGCAGACAGGCGGGTATGGAAAAACGGGTGACGGTGTTACGGCCCAAGGTGGTGGTTGTATCAGATGTGGCCGACAGCAAAATGTCGGTGCGCTCCTGTGCCGGCCATATTGCCACCAGGGTAATCCAGGATTTCTCCATTGATTTTAACCGGATGCTGTACGTGGAATATTACCCCCCGGTTCGATATGGCATGCGAAACGAATACGAAATTCCGGAGCAATACGTGGCCGTGGATTTTGTCTGGGATCAGGGTCGGGCCATCCATCCCAAATGGCGGCATCTGCAGCCGCCGCTGCTCAATGTGGTAAAAGACCTGATCAACTCCGCCCAGCAGCAATCGCCCGAATACACATAAGGATCCGCAGACGGCCGGGGCCAACAACCGCCCCGCCGCCTGCGGAAAGGTCCATCTTTCTTATTTATGACACCGCCTGCCGGTTACAGCACTTCAATGGCTGTTGCCATTGACACTCCACCGCCGCCGCACAGGGTGGCAAGCCCCAGGGTTTTGCCCTGTTTGCGCAGGGCATGAATCAATGTAACCATAATGCGGGCTCCGGTAGCGCCCACGGGATGGCCCAGCCCGATGCCCGAGCCGTTGATGTTGGTGATTTCCCGGTTCAACCCCAGATCTTTTTCGCAGCCCAGATACTGGGCGGCAAAGGCTTCATTGACCTCGATCAGTTCGAAATCATCTGTTTGAATACCGCTTTTGGCCACCAGGTCTTTGACCGCCGGCACCGGAGACAGCCCCATTACCGAGGGGTGACAGGCGCCCCTGCCGGTGGCCCGGATTTTTGCCAGCGGCGTTAAGCCCAGTTCTTTGGCCTTGTCTGCGCTCATGATCACCATGGCCGCAGACCCGTCATTGATGCCGCTGGAATTGCCGGCCGTGACCGTGCCGGTCTTGGGCACAAACGCCGGGGGCAGTTTCTGCAGATCGTCCATTGTCAGGCCCGGCCGGAAATGCTCGTCATGCTCGAACATCAGGGGGTCTTTTTTGCGCCGCGGCACAGCCACGGGCACGGTTTCCCCGGCAAATGAGCCGTCCTGATTGGCCCGCTCTGCGTTGTTATGGCTCCGCAGGGCCACCTCGTCCATTTCTTCCCGGGAAATGCCCATGTGCTGGGCAATGAATTCCGCAGTATGGCCCATGATATAGGGCTTGCCCTTGAAATACGACAGGGGCGGCTCATCAGCGTTGACCGGCCCGTCTTCCGGGTGCGGGATAATATGGGAGCCGCAGTGCAAACCATGGATCAGGGCGTCTTTGAATGTCTGATCCTGAAGCCGGCATCCCCACCTGGCCTCTTCGACCACATAGGGCACGCCGGACATGTGTTCCACGCCGCCGGCAAGGATCACATCGGCCATTTCCGCCTGGATCATGGCCGCGCCGGACAGCACCGCCTCCATGCCGGAAATGCAGACCCGATTAAGGGTTACTGCGGGCACGCTATCGGGAAAACCGGCCAGAAGCCAGGCCACACGCGTCACATTTAATGCGTCCACCGGCTCCATGCAGCAGCCGTAGCGCACATCATCGATCATTTCCGGTTCAATGCCGGCCCGCCCGACCGCTTCCTTCATGGTCACCGAGGCCAAATGCGCACCGGTGAGACTTTTGAGCGTTCCGCCAAATGCACCGATCGGGGTTCGGCAAGCCGATACAATCACCACATCTTTCATACATCCTGTTCCTTTCCTGGTTGATATTTTCAATTTATATTGATACCTTACGAATCCAGACAATCACCAACGCTCATGAATCCAAACACTGGTCATCGTCTGCGCGCAAATGAATATTGCTGAAATCATACTCATTGCCCTGTCTCTGGCCATGGACGCCTTTGCCGTGTCCGTGGCCGCCGGCACCGCCGGCCGGCTCCATCCCAGGGCCGTGTTCCGGCTTTCCTTTCATTTCGGCCTGTTCCAGTTCATGATGCCGGTGCTCGGCTGGTATGCCGGATCCCGGGTTGCCCACCTGGTATCGGCGGTGGACCACTGGGTGGCCTTTGGCCTGCTGATGTTTGTGGGCCTGCGCATGATCCGCGGCAGCCTTGAAAACCCATCAGAGCAAATCAAAAAAGACCCCTCCCGGGGACTGACCCTGGTGGTGCTGTCTGTGGCCACCAGCATTGATGCCCTGGCCGTGGGTTTTTCCCTTGCCATGATGAATGTGGCCATCTGGTATCCAAGCATCATGATCGGGGTGATCACTTCGGCCATGTCCCTTGCCGGCATCCGCCTGGGCCGTGTTTTCGGCCGCAGATTCGGCCCGCGCATGGAAATGGCCGGCGGCATCATTCTATTGGCAATCGGCACCCGGATCCTGATTGCGGATCTGTTTTTCTAAAACCGATTCAACACCCCGGATCCGGGCACAATGCTAATCCGCTGCCGGGCCCTGTCGTATCCAGGCCATGATCCGGTGGACGGTTTTTTTGTCCCAATCCGGATCAAACCGCTGCTTGGCAAACTGTGCATACAGATGCTCCACCAGCTTGACCACCCGTTCCACCAGATAAATTTTCTCCAGCACCGCCCCCTCGATATCCTCCGGAGATTCCAGATTTGCTGTCTGCGGGGTTTTCAGGCTGCTGATGCTCAGGCTTTCGCCCTTGACCGAAAACCGCCACTCCAGTTCCCCGGCCCGGAAAAGCAGGTGCATTTCCGTGACCTTGGCCCCCTTGGTCAGGGCCATGACCCCTTCTTCAAGGCCCGCGCCGTCGCCCCGGATGGTGATGGTTTCATCCCGGTTGTGCCGATGGTTTTCCAGCACGATCCGGTTGCCGATAGCAAGGGCGTCCATTTCCGGATCCGCCTTTTGCAGGGCCTCAAAATCCGTGTCAATCATGTACCACAGCCAGGTCAGAAACTCGTGGCCCAGAAACTTGTACCGGTTATAGGCAACAGAGACATCAAGCATGGCTGCCTCCGGAAAACAAGGCCGGTCCGGACTGTTTTAATGCATCGCGCTGATCATCTGAAAGCCCGGCCGCCAGATCGGCCTCTGTATAGGGAAACATCCGGATCAGCGAGATCCGGAACGATTTTGAAAACAGGGTTTCCAGTTCCTCGTTGGCCTCTTTTAAATTGGAGAAAAACCACAAGACCCCGGCCTCCATATCCCAGGCCAGATCATAGACATTGGGCGTTGCCGGCACCCGGGTATAGAGCCGGTGCAGGACCTCTTCCTTGATCTGGCGCTTTTCGTTTTTGGACAAATGACTCTGACCGTTATCAGCCAGGCGTTTGGCCGTGGCCATGTTCACATGCTTGGCAACGATCTTTGCGGGGACCGATTTTTTGTCCATGCGCAGGGAAAACACCAGGTGGCTGCCGAACATGAACTGGGCAGACGCAAAATCCGGGGCAAAGGGCCGGGCCGATTCGGTCCATCCGATGCTTTTCTGGGCCGGATCATTGTCGATCTCCCGGATCATATTGTTTTTTAAGCCCTCACGAACCGTTTCCATCTCCGGCTCAGCGAGTTTTCCCTGAACCCGGTAGCGGGTCACGGAAAGGGTGGAAGCCAAAAGCTGCATAAATTCATCCATTTCATTTGAGTGGGGGATTTGTATCAAGGTTTCCTTCATAACCCGGTCCCGGTTTTCCAGGCAAGTCTTTTTTCCGGCCGTGCTTGCGTTCCTTTCAATTATCACCGCACCCCCTGCCCCTTGCATCGGACCTGCCAGGCCGGAAGATTGGCCGGATTTTCGCATGGGGCAGGGCGGGACGCCCTAACTCATCTGCAAAAAGCTCCCTGTGGATTTTCCGCAGAAGCTTTTCCCGAAGCCCTGCAATTGTCACGGCAGCCGGCCATGAGGAGGACCGGGGGGCAGGTTGCGAGTCGCATTGAGCGCGTAAGCGGTCAGCAGGGAGCAAGCTGCC
>JAGTVF010000324.1 GCA_018224315.1 Desulfobacterales bacterium
ATTCAACGAGTTCAACCATTTATAATTCTCAACCAAAATAAGACGAAATGTAGGATTGTCAAGGGGAGGAAAAGACAATTTCATAAAGAAGGATCGGGGCTTGAATATAAAAATCCGGTTGTGAACCCTCCGTCGAACGGCAGCAAAAAACGCCGGACCATTATCCGGACGGGAACGATCCGCGACACAGGCGCCATTACTTATCGCTGCTTCCTTCCGGACCTGACGAGGTTTGTAACCGTCTGTTGCGCGGCGGCCGACCTGAATGAATTACGGTATCCGATCATTATGCTCGGGAGGGAATTCAGCCCCGCATAAAGCGGTTTTCGGGTACAGGGCACCGCTATCACCCCGCCTATCCCAGCCGGGACGTTTCACTATAAGGACTGTGAGCCCGGTTTTCAAGAAAGAATTTCATCAACGCGTATATGTTTGTGGGATTTATTTGTGTTTTCAGCAGGGTTATTATATTTTGGACAAATGTCATTGAAACGCACCAAACACAACATCGGTTGATCATGAACAAGTTTAAATCCGGCCGCACCGGCGTGTCTGTATCAGATGGGCTGGTGCGGCAGGTCAAAGACACGCTTGATTTTTATTCGATGCTTGCCCCGGGCCAATCCGTGCTCATCGGCTTTTCCGGAGGGGCGGATTCCACGGCGCTGCTTTATGCCCTCTTTGCCCTTGCCGGTCAGAATGACTGGCACCTGGGCATTGCCCATGTTCACCATGGTCTGCGGGAAAAAAACGCGGATTTGGATGCCGATTTTACCGCTGCCCTTGCCAGAAGCATGGATCTGCCTTATTATATGGTGAAAGCAGATGTACGGGAGCGGTCCCGGCGGGAGAAAATCAGCCTCGAAGAAGCCGGGCGCAAAGCGCGTTACGCTTTTTTTTTGGATATCGCAAAGACTTGCGGGTATGATAAAATTGCCGTAGGCCATCAAAAAGACGACACAGCCGAACAGGTAATGCTCAACCTGCTTCGCGGAAGCGGGCCCGAAGGGCTCACCGGAATTTCTCCGGTGCGCGGCCGGATCATTCGCCCGCTGATCCGGGTGGCACATAATGAGATTGAAACGTTTCTGCAGGAAAAACATATTGCCTGGCGCGAGGATGACTCCAACAAGGACAACCGGTTTACCCGCAATCGTATCCGCAACCGTCTGCTTCCGGAACTGCAGTCTTACAATCCGCAAATCAGCGAGACGCTCTGGCGGCTCGCAAATGTAATGCAAGCGGAAAACAACTGGTTAAACGAAATTGTCACCCCGGTTTTTGAACAGACTGTATTGGAACAGGGCCCCGGGTATGTGGTGCTGTGCGCAGAAACGCTTGCGGATCAGTCCCGGGCAGCCGCGAGAAGACTTGTGCGATTGGCCATCAGGCAAATCAAGGGCAGCCTGCGGCGCATCGGCTGGAAACATGTGGAGCAGATTCTTTCTGCACCGGAAAAGGGCAGCACCCGTAACCGGCAGTTTCATCTGCCCGGCCGGATCCGTGTCTTTTGCGATGGCAAACGGCTTGTGCTGACCCGGGAAAAAAAATCCTTGAGATCCGTTTCATTGTCCGGCAGACAATATGAAACTAACGATTTTACTTATCGTCTGGACGCCGGGGAACTCGGCAGTGCTGGTGCCTGTATCCGGATTGCCGAAACCGGGGCACAGATCCGCTTTGAATGCATTACAAATGACGGCGATATCAGGGCATTAAAAAACAACGGCAAAACAGCCCGGATGGATCTCGACAAGGTGCGTTTTCCCCTGACCATCCGCAATGCACGTCCCGGGGACCGGTTTGTACCCCTGGGCATGCAGGGCCGCATGAAAATTAAGGATTTTTTGATCAACAACAAGATAAACCGTCGTGAGCGCAGCCGCATTCCCATTGTCCAAAGCCCCGAAGGCATTGTCTGGGTGGGGGGCCTGCGTATCGACGAAAGCGTGAAGGTCACTGAACAGACTACAAAGATTCTGAAAATTGAAATTTCCGGCGAGCCGGCAACCCTTCAACACCTAACGGATTTCCGAAAGGAATTTTAAGTTGAACGCGTTTAACAAGAATTTGGCGCTGTGGATCGTCATAGTATTGATGATGATCATGCTCTACAACATTTTCAGCACACAGCAGCAGACGGAAAAAGAAATCGGCTACTCGCAGTTTCTCACCATGGTCGACAGCGGCCGGGTTGACAGTGTTACCATCCAGGGCGACAAGCTCTCGGTAACCGATGAAACCGGAGACACTTCCCTGGTGTATGCACCCCAGGACAATGAATTGATTCCCATTTTACGGGAGCAGGGCGTTTCCATCAAGGCCAAGCCCGAGCAGGAAACCCCATGGTTTGTTTCGGTGCTGGTTTCCTGGTTTCCCATGATCCTGCTCATCGCGGTGTGGATTTTCTTCATGCGCCAGATGCAGGGCGGCGGCGGAAAAGCCCTGTCCTTTGGCAAAAGCGGGGCGCGCATGCTCTCGGACCAGATGGCCAAGATCACTTTTGATGACGTGGCCGGCGTTGACGAGGCCAAGGAGGAAGTGGCAGAGCTGGTTGAATTTTTGAAAAATCCGAAAAAATACACCCGCCTCGGCGGCCGCATACCCAAGGGGGTCCTGATGGTGGGCGCCCCGGGCACGGGCAAGACACTGCTGGCCCGGGCCATTGCCGGCGAGGCCGGGGTTCCGTTTTTCAGCATCAGCGGCTCGGACTTTGTGGAAATGTTTGTGGGCGTGGGCGCCTCCCGGGTGCGGGACCTGTTTGTACAGGGCAAGAAAAACGCCCCCTGCCTGATTTTCATTGATGAAATCGATGCCGTGGGCCGCCAGCGCGGTGCCGGCCTGGGCGGTGGACACGATGAACGCGAACAGACATTAAACCAGCTTTTGGTTGAAATGGATGGATTTGAGTCCAATGAAGGCGTTATCCTGATTGCCTCCACAAACCGGCCCGATGTGCTCGATCCCGCCCTGCTCAGACCCGGGCGTTTTGACCGCCAGGTTGTGGTGCCAATGCCCGATATCAAGGGCAGAACTGAGATCATCAATGTGCATCTGAAGCGGACCCCGTCTGATGCGGACGTGGATCCCGTGATTCTGGCCAAGGGAACTCCCGGATTTTCCGGAGCAGACCTTGAAAACATGGTCAACGAGGCCGCCCTGATCGCAGCCAAGAAGGACAAAGAAAAAGTGGCCATGATTGATTTCGAGGAGGCCAAGGACAAAATTTTCATGGGCCTGGAGCGCAAATCCAAGGTCATGAGGGAGGAAGACAAGCGGACAACAGCTTATCATGAAGGCGGCCATGCCCTGGTGGCCCGGCTGTCTCCGGAAACCGACTCCATCAACAAGATCACCATCATTCCCCGTGGCAGAGCGGCCGGTCTTACCTGGTTTCTGCCCGAGGAACGCGATTTCATGTTCAAGGACCAGCTCATGAGCGAACTGGCCGTGGCCATGGGCGGACGGGCGGCAGAGGAGCTGGTCTTTTCCCGCATCAGCACCGGCGGCGCCAATGATATCAAAAAAGCCACCGAGCTGGCGCAAAAAATGGTTCGTTCCTGGGGAATGAGCGAGGTTCTCGGTCCGCTGACCTACGGCCAGAGCGATGATCACATCTTTCTGGGACGCGAAATTGCCCAGCACCGTGATTACTCCGAGGATACGGCCAAAAAAATCGACGCAGAGGTCTCCGGTCTGGTCACGGAAGGCTATGGCCGGGCCAAGCAGTTGCTCACAGACAACGTTGACATTTTAAACCGCCTGGCAGAGCTGCTGCTTGACAAGGAAACCGTCATGGGCAGGGAACTCGACGAGCTTATCCGGGAAATGCGCCCGGGAATCCGCCTGCCCTCTGATCCCAGCGAGAAAGGGGCCTCGGAGGCAGAGGCCGAGATCCGCAAGGAGCAGCAGCAAAAGGAGGAGGAAAGCTCCGATGCGCCGGCATGAATTTTGTTTTTGCGGCCGCCGGTTGCATCTTGACAAAAAAACCGCCATCATGGGCATCTTAAACGTCACCCCGGATTCCTTTTCAGACGGGGGAAAATTTCTGCGTTATGAAGATGCCCTGGCCCGGGCCCGTGAAATGATCCAGCAGGGAGCCGATATCATCGATATCGGGGGGGAGTCCTCCCGGCCCTTTTCCGAACCCGTTTCCACTGACGAGGAACTCAACCGGGTTCTTCCCGTGATCAGAGCCCTTGCCGGCAATATTGACGAGCCCATATCCATTGACACCACCAAGGCGGAAGTCGCCCGCCGGGCGGTGGGCGCAGGCGCTGAAATCATCAACGACATCAGTGCCATGCGCTTTGACCCGGACATGGCCAAGGCAGCCGCTGACACGGGTGCCGGACTTGTGCTCATGCACATGAAAGGCACGCCCAAATCCATGCAGAAAAACCCTGTGTATGACGATCTCATCGGGGAAATCCGCGCTTTTCTAACCGATGCGGTTGGCCGCGCAAAAGCAGCAGGCGTGGAAGCCAGCCGGATTGTCATTGATCCGGGGGTGGGCTTTGGCAAAACCGTTGCCCACAACCTGCAGATCCTCCAACAGCTCAACCGGTTTGACGACATTGGCCCGCCTCTGCTGCTGGGCGTTTCCAGAAAGGCGTTTATCCGCACAATCCTCGGACAGGCAAAGGGGGCCGAACCCGCCCCTGATGATCCGGATATTGAAACCGGAACCCATGCAGCGGTGGCCATTGGCATCTTTAACGGCGCGGGTATTGTTCGGGTTCACAATGTTGCCCGGGCCCGGGCAGCGGTGCGGGTAGCCGATGCGATTTGCCATTGCGTTGTTTCTCCGGCCGGGGAAAACAACCAATGAAGGCATACCGGCATCTGCATCCGGGGCACCTCCGGCCTGCGGCCCTGGCGTTTGTCATTCTGGCCGCCTGTATGCCTGTTTTCAGCCAGAACGCCTTTTCCTCTGCGCCGGAAAAAGCCGCCACTGCCACCATTGCCGTGGAGGCCCGCTATTCAGGGAGCCCGGCTTTTGGCTATGAGGTGGCGGCTGCCGGGGTCTTTCCTGAACACGTCGAGGTCACGGGCCCTGAAAGCCGGATTCGCAAAATCAGTGCTGTGCAGACCCATTCCCTGGACATCACAGGGGCCACAGAAACCATTGAAAAAAAAGTGCCCCTGGACCTGCCCGAAGACATTGAAACAACAGTCAGCAAAGACAACGGACAAATCCGGATCCGGGTGGTGATTGAAAAACAAAAGGTTGAAAAAACCATAAAAGACATTCCGGTTGAATTGGTGCACAATGTGCATCCCAGCATTGTCCGGCCCGCTACGGTCACCATCACACTTTCCGGAAACAGGCTTTTTTTTGCAAACCAATTTTCCGCCAAAGACATTGATGTCCGGATGAACTTAAAAGGCATGGGCCCGGGGCTCCATGTGCTGCCGGTGGAGATCCGGCTGCCGGAAAAAACCGATTTGCTCCGGGTCGAGCCCCAGGTCTTTACGGTTCAGATTCTGCCGCAAACCTCCAATACATCGGAAAACAACCATGCTGCTGGTACTTGACGTGGGCAACACACACATGGTGGTGGGTATTTTCAGGGATGACCAGATTGCCGCCCAGTGGCGTCTTCACACGGAGGCAAAACGCACTGAAGATGAGCTGCACATGCACATGGACTGGTTTTTTGCACAAAACGGGCTGCAATGGACCGATATTGACAAAACCGTGATTTCCTGCGTTGTGCCGCCCATGATCCAGGTCTTGGACGCTTACTGCCGCAAGTATCTTCGACACCCTCCGCACTGGATCGGTCCCGGGGTTGTGGACATGCCCATCTGTTACCGAAATCCCCGGGAAGTGGGGGCAGACCGCCTGGTCAACGCCGTGGCCGCGTATGAAAAATACCGCACCAGCCTGGTGATCATTGATTTCGGCACCGCCACCACCTTTGACTGCATTTCCGAAAAAGGGGAATATTTGGGCGGCGCCATTTCGCCGGGAATCGGCATTTCCGCAGAGGCCCTGTTTCAGAAAGCCTCCAAGCTGCCCAGGGTGGAGCTGTTTGATCCGCCGGCTTCAGTAATCGGAAAAGAAACCGCTGAAAGCATGAAATCCGGATTGTTATACGGTTATGCAGAACTGGTGGACGGCATGGTCAAACGGATCCGAAAGGAAATGGCGCCTCGTCCGCGGGTTATTGCAACAGGCGGCCTGGCCCCCCTGCTCGCCAAGCTTTCAGAAAGCATTGAAGCCGTGGAACCCGAACTGACCCTGGAAGGCCTGCGGCTGATCAGCAAACGGCTATAGCAGGGCCCGGCCGGCTGCGGCTCAGACCATGTCCATTTCTTTTTTCAACCGCTGGATTTCGGTCTGAATCGATTCTTTCTCCGAAGGGGTCAGATCCGGGCGGGCCATCTGCTTTTCCAGTGCCAGCAGAATCATTTCCATACGGTATTCATTGCAGGTGTATGCGGCGGTGGTATTGTCTTTTTCTGACATAAGAGAATCTGTCTCTCCAGCTTTTTACGATCCTGTCAATCAGTATTGCCCCAGTTTTTTGGCACTTTCCTTGAAAACAGCATAAAACAGTTCATTTTCATTGATGGCCCGGGCCAGGATGCGATCGAGCTGTGAGATATCCTTTATGTGAATGACCACATTGACGCTTTTTAAAAAAGCCGCCATACGATCCATTGTTTCGTATCTTTCCGTGAGAAGGGCCACAAAGATCTGGCGCCGGGTGTCCATGGCCATGCGCTGAAGATAAATCAGCACCCCGTTGGCATCCGGACTGCTGCTGTCAAAGGTTTCGTTGAGCAAAATCAGGTCAAACTGATGATATTTCATTTTGCGCAAGGCATCACGGACGTCTTCGGGCACAGTTACATGATAATCCATGACTTCCAGAACCTTTTGCGCCTGGGAAACAATGCCTGCGTCTTTTTCCAGCAACATGGCTGTGCGGCCCTCTTCTTCAAGAAAATCAAAGGGCTTTTCACTGGCATCATAGTCTTCACCGGAAACGGCAAATTCCTCCCCCTCGTCTGCCCCGCCTGTCTCAGCATCCTCAAATCCGGCATCCGCAGCAGGGTCGGCAGATGCGGCCGGGTCCACTGAAATCCTGTTTGTGCAGCCCGGACAGCGCAGGGAAAACGGCTTGTTTTTCGGGATTTTTTCATCCGGTATCTGAATTTTTTTCTGGCAGTGAGTGCAGGTAATCTCCATCTTTGCCGTCCTTGCCGCAGTTGGGGTCAATGCCTTGTGCGCAGCCGGACAAGCCCGGCGGGCTTTTGTCCGGGCGCACGGTTATTTCCGGTTATATCTCATGTCGATTTCGAGATTTTCAATGTCTGTGGTGGCCTCGCCCCGTGCGCTTTTGACCTGGTCAATGCCCCGGCCCACCACAGACCGGCGGGAAGCGTAGGACAGGGCCGTATTTTCCGTAATCAGACCCTTTTCAAAATGATTGACAATATTGTTGTCAAAAGTGGTCATGCCAAAGGCGTTTCCGGCTTCCATGATCTCATAGAAAGTCTTGCCCTCGGCTTCCCCGTTTAGAATCGAATCCTTGACCCGAAGGCTTGTGCGCAGGATCTCAAATGCGGCCACCCGGCCCCCGCCCGCCTTGGGCAGCAGACGCTGGCATACGATCCAGCGCATGGTGTCGGCCAGCCGGATCCGAACCTGATTTTCCTCTTCAGTGCTGAACATGCCGAGGATGCGGTTTATGGTCTGTCCGGCATCCACGGTGTGCAAGGTGGTCAGCACCAGATGGCCGGTTTCTGCCGCTGTCAGGCCAATTTCAACGGTTTCCCGGTCGCGCATTTCGCCAACCAGGATTGCCTTGGGTGCCTGGCGCAGGGCCGCGCGCAGGCCATGGGCAAAAGAGTCAAAATCCCGGCCGAGTTCCCGCTGATTAAAAGTGGCTTTTTTATGGGAATGAACAAATTCAATCGGGTCTTCCAGGGTAATGACGTGGACGGATTTGTTTTTGTTGATATCTTCGAGCATGGCCGCAAGGGATGTGGTTTTTCCGGTACCTGTGGCACCGGTAACAAAGACAATGCCGTTTCGCTCCTGTGCGATATCGTAAAAGGATTTGGGCAGGGCAATTTCCTTGATGGTGGGAACCCGAGTTTCCAGCTGGCGCAGCACCACCGAGTATTGACCTGACTGGGAAAAAACATTGACGCGGAACCGGGCCTTGCCGGGCAGGGAATAGGACAGGTCGCAGGAGCCTTCCCGGATCAGGGTCTCGGTGAGTCTTCGGTTGTTGCCGATGAGGTTTAAAGCCACCATTTCGGTTTGAAAAGGAGTGAGCTGCCGCAGCGGCGGCTTCATGTCAACGGGTACCAGCTCGCCGTAGGATTCCACCTGCAGGGGTTTTCCAACGGTAAAATTCAGGTCGGACACGCTCTGGTGCGAATCGAGCATGGTGGTCAGGATATGATCCATTTCCGGCTTTCGCATACCCTCTTTTCCTCATGTGATGGGTTTTGTGTGCCGCAGATCGGCCGGGTGATTACGCCTCTGTAAAATCGGCCGGCGGATTTTTCATCAACGGCCGGAACCGGGATTTTTCATTGGATTTGGCATAGGCGTCCTCTCCGCTGATCCACCCCTTGTTGTGCAGGTCCATGATGGCATCGTCTAGGATCTGCATACCATATTTTTTGCCGGTCTGCATGGACGAAGCCAGTTGATGGGTTTTGGCCTCGCGAATGAGGTTTCGCACCGCAGGGGTAGCGATCATGACCTCCAGGGCCGGGCATCGGCCCTGGCGATCGATCCGCTTAAACAGCACCTGGGCCAGAACCGCGCGGATACCGTCTGACAGGGTTGATCGAATCTGGGGCTGCTGATGGGCCGGAAAAACTTCAACAATCCGGTCCACGGTTTTCATGGCGCTGGAGGTGTGCAGGGTGCCGAAAACAAGGTGTCCGGTGGAAGCCGCCTCAATGGCCAGTGAAATGGTTTCCAGATCCCGCATTTCCCCCACCAAAATGACATCCGGGTCCTCGCGCAGGGCACCGCGCAGGGCCGCGCTGAACGATTTGGTGTGCTGGCCCACTTCACGCTGATTAATGATACATCCCTTGCTTTCGTGCACAAATTCGATCGGATCTTCAACCGTGATGATATGATCCTTGCGCACCCGGTTGGCCTCATCAACAATGGCGGCCAGTGTCGTTGATTTTCCGCTGCCGGTGGGACCGGTGACAATCACCAGGCCCCTTGGCAAAGTGGCCAGCCTGGAGACCACCGAGGGCAGGCCCAGCTGCTCGACGGTCATGATGTTGGTGGGAATCTGCCGGAAAACCGCGCCCACGCCGTTTCGCTGCATGAACATATTGGCCCGGTACCTGGCCAGACCCGGAATTTCATAACCAAAATCAATGTCCCCGGTTTCCTCAAATACCTTGATCTTGTCTTCCGGGGTAATTTCATAGACCATGGCGCGCAGGTCATCATTGCTCAATGCCTTGTACTTCACCCGCTCGATTTCCCCCCGGATGCGCAGGGCCGGCTGCTGGCCGGCCGCCAGGTGGAGGTCTGAGGCCCCCTGATCATTCATCAGCTTGAAAAACGCATCAATCTTAGCCATGCAAACTCCCGGAACTTATAAATTAAATAAACCGGGACAGCTACATCATCCGTCCCAGTTGAAACAGGCTTTTAACCAGAAATTCCTGAAGAAAAATAATGCCCAGCAAAACAATAATGGGAGAAAAATCGATTCCCCCAAACACCGTGGGAATGCGCCGGCGAATCTGGAACAACACCGGGTCGGTAACCTGGCGTATAATCCGTACTATCGGGTTATACGGATCCGGATTGACCCATGACAGCACCGCCTGGGCGATAATAATCCACATATATACAGTCAAAACGATTTGCAGAACTGTGGCCAAACCAACGAGAAAATTGCCGAAGATAAGCATTTGCCGCACACTTTATTTATATGAATAGGGTGATTTGATTGTCGCTTTTACGCTTTTTTGTTGTACCGACATATATTTAAATATATATGCACCATTCGTCAAGATCTTTCCCGAATTCCTGGGTCATTGACAATATCCCGGATCACCCTTATAAATGCATTTACCGGCAAACTGACCCCTTCTACAAATGAGAGGCGTATGCAACAGATCAAAAAACAAATCGGTTTTATTGGTGCCGGCAACATGGCCGAAGCCATGATCGGCGCCGTGCTCGGTACCGGCCTGGTGGCGCCGGAAAATCTTTTTATCAGCGACCCGGATGAAAACCGCAGGGCGCAGCTGCAGTCCGCCTACGGCCTTCAGACGGCTTCAGACAACAAGGAACTGGTTTCCCGATGCGACATTGTCATCTTTGCCGTCAAGCCCCAGGTCATTGATGCCGTTTTGCAGGAACTGGCCGTCGCCCGGGCATTTGCCGCTCCTGCCGGCCGTCGGCTGTTTATATCCATTGCCGCCGGAATCCCGATTGCGCGTATAGAGGCGTTTATTTACGCTCAAAAAACCGAGACCGAGATCCAAAACATGCCCGTTCTCAGGGTCATGCCCAACACCCCGGCCCTGGTGGGTGCCGGCATGTCCGGTTTATGTGCAAACAGGTCTGCCCGGGCCGCTGACATGGAAATTGCCCAGACATTGCTTTCTGCCATGGGAAACGTCAGGGTGGTAAATGAAGACCAAATGGACGCGGTCACCGCCCTTTCCGGATCCGGGCCTGCCTACGCCTTTTATCTTCTTGAAGCCATGATTGAGGCCGGTCGCGAACTCGGACTGCAGGCCGATGCGGCCTCTGATCTGGCCGAAAGCGCTGTTTCAGGGGCGCTGTCCCTGATCCGGGCCCGCAAGGAGAACCCCGAGATCCTGCGCAGCAAGGTCACTTCTCCAGGGGGTACAACCGAGGCCGCCATCCGGATTTTAGAGCAGCACCAGGTCAAGCAGGCCATTGTTTCAGCGGTAATTGCCGCCGCACAACGCTCCCGGCAGCTGAGCCAGCCCGGAAACGAATAATTGTTGATGCACCCATAAAAGTCTGATTATAGATGGCCCGTATTTTGCTCAAATCCAAAACCTTTTCTTTCACATTACTGCTTGTTTCCATCCTGATCTTCACCGGTCGGGCAAATGCCGGACCGGAAGTGCTGACGGCAAAAGCCCATCGCTCCTCCATTGAAATTTCAGCCGGCGGCCGGGCCGAAGTGGCTTTGGCGGTTGAAATGGCCGATAATTGGCATATTCATTCTGATAAGCCCGGTAAAAGCCATCTTGTGCCTGCCGCACTGCAACTGGTCGATCACCGCGGGATGTTTGCCCTGGAAAACATTTTTTATCCCGAGGCCGAAGAGCACAATTTTGCGTTTTCTGACAAGCCAGTGAGCGTATTTAACCAATCCTTTTCCGTAACCGCAACGCTTGCGGCCCGAAATTCCGTGACCCCCGGAACCTATGATGTGCCGCTGGGGCTTGTCTTTCAGGCCTGCTCAGAGTCTGCGTGCAAGGCCCCGGCCAATGCCCGGGACGTTATAAAGGTCAAGGTCACCGAGTCGACTGCTGGCCGGGATTCGGGACAGCAGCGCCTGGCCCCCGCTGCTTCCGGGAACACAGAAAAAAATCCTGCAAGCAGGTCCGCAACGTCGGGATCGGGCATGTTTGCCGACATCGCCTCTGCCGGCCTTGCCCTCAGCCTGCTGCTGGTGTTTGCCGGCGGCCTTGGGCTCAACCTCACTCCTTGCGTTTATCCCATCATTCCCATTACCATCAGCTATTTCGGCGCCCAGAGCGAGGGACGCACATTTTCCCTGTTTATCCTGGGACTTGTTTATGTTCTGGGTATGGCCATGACATATTCGGCCATAGGCGTCATCAGTGCCTTCTCCGGTGCGTTTTTCGGAGCCCTGCTCCAGCAGCCGGCGGTCATTGCCACAATTGCCGGAATATTTGTCTTTCTGGCCCTTGGCATGTTTGGCTGCTATGATTTCAAGCTCCCTGACCGATGGGTGGCCCGGGCATCCGGGGCGCGTACCGGTTTGTTCGGCGCCCTGCTCATGGGTCTGACCATGGGGGTCATCGCCGCTCCATGTATCGGTCCCCTTGTGCTTGGGCTTATGGCATACGTAGCCACTGTTGGCGATCCATTTTACGGATTTCTGCTCTTTTTTTTCCTTTCCCTGGGTCTGGGTTTTCCATATTTGTTTCTGGCCGTATTTGCCGGAAAAATACGGCAATTGCCCCGCTCCGGGGTATGGATGGAGGGGATCAGACGTATTTTCGGCCTGATTCTGCTGGCCATGGCCGTCTACTTTGCCGCCCCGCTTTTGCCGCCCCTAATCCGGGCATACGCCCTTCCGGTTTTTGGAATCATGGCCTGCGGATATTTGCTGTTTTTCGACCGGGCCGGCAATTCGGCTGTGGTTTTCCGCCGCCTGAAAACCGGACTGGCCGTTGTGGTACTGGGATTTTGCTTATTGGGCTTAATCCCGCCGGAAAGCGCCAAGAACCAGTGGCCGGCTTTCACAGAGCCGGTTTTCCGGGAGGCCCTGGCAAACAAGGAGAAAGTGATTATGGTATTTCATGCAGACTGGTGCCTGCCTTGCCGGGAAATGGATAAACAGACTTTTTCAGACCCCCGGGTGCAGGAGGCCATGGATGAATTCCGGGTGTTTGAGATTGATCTCACCCGTGCAGAAAACCGGCAGGCCCTTCAGACCAGCCGGAATTTCAATGTTCAGGGTGTGCCAACGGTTCTGATAATTGATGACACCGGCCAGGAAGCCGATCGGATAACCGGATTTGTTGACTCTGACGAGATGATTCAACGCTTGTCCCGGATTCACTAAACATGGCGGCCTTGAAGGCAAGCAAAACAAGATTTTCAATACACAAGGAGAAGGCATGACGCGAATCCGCACCTTTTGCATTATAGCCCTGTTTGCCGGATTTTTCGTCCTGGCCGTGAATTCGGCCGGCGCCGGGGAAGCCGGGGCCAGCGGCTCTGAAATTAACTGGCATTCCTATGAAGCCGGCATGGAGGAAATCAGGAAAAACGGAAAAAAAGGATATCTTCATTTTTACACGGACTGGTGCGCCTATTGCCGGTTAATGGATGAAAAAACATTTTCTGATGCCGATGTGGCCGGCTATATCAACGCCAAATTCATCGCCATGCGGGTCAATGCCGAACAGGAGCCGGATCTGGCCGAATCCTACAGGGTTCAACAATTCCCGGTAAACTGGTTTATCGACAGCAACGCCGAACCCATCGGCAACCAGCCCGGATACATCCCGCCGGAACAGATGATTCACATGCTGAAGTATGTTGAGACAGATGGTTATGAAACAATGAATTTCCGCGAATACATGGAAAAGCAGGATAACTAAGGGTTTTTCCGATGAACAACAAACATCGCAGCGATCCGGCCCGAACCATTAAGGGCATGGATCTGGATGTCCGGGACATGGCGCAGCGTGTTAAAAGATCGCCCGCCTGGCGCGTGCCCGGAGAATCGGCTTTTGCTGCAGCCAGTGTTATGCTGCTGTTATATGAAAAAAACCATCAACCTTTCATGCTTGCAGTTTTAAAAACCGATACCCGTGGATATCCATGGCGCAACCAGGTGGCCCTGCCCGGCGGGCATTCCGATCCCCAGGACAGTTCGGCCCTGGATACCGCCCTGCGGGAAGTCGGTGAGGAACTTGGCATCCATGCCGATGAGGTCCGGGTGATTGGATCTCTTGGCCATTTTTCCACTATCCGGCAAACGGTCATTGAAGTTTTTCTCGGGATCTGGGAAGGCGACCCGGCCAGCCTCTGCTTTGATCCCACAGAGATTGCCCGGGTAATCGAAATCCCGGTTTCAGCCTTGCGGCAAATTCATGAGATTCGGGGTTTTTCCGGCAGGGATCCGGATATCTCCGAATTGACGTATCCCTATGAGGATGTGACCATCTGGGGGGTGACCGCCCGCATGGTGCATTTCCTTCTGGAACATATTATTTGACCGAACCGTTCTGCCTGGTTTCGTGCGCTTTGCCAACAGCGCCGCCTTTCCAGGCACGAAAACTCATAAATGTGCACAGCAGGCCGGCCGCAGCGCTGAGCAGGGCCGGCACCCAGACATAAGAATGAAAATCCGGCTGGCTGCGGGCAACCGCAATGCCCAAAACGCCCATGAGTGTGATCAACAGAAAGATTGTCGCCGCTGGAAGGCAAAACAGGCGGCTGCGGTACCAGGGCACCGGGTTTTTCCGAAACAAGGGATTTTGATTGGTTTGCATATGATTTCCTTTACCTTATCAGACTTGACGGATCAAGCCATGATTGCTCCGGCCATCCGGATTGCTGCGGTTTTCCTGCTGACACTGACCATCGGGGGATGCGCGCAAACAGCCGGTGGCCCGGTGCGGCCGTCGCCAAAATCCCAATATGGTCCCGGCACCATCATTTTTGCAGAAACCGGAAAACCGGTTTCCTTTGAAGCCATGATCCAGGACCTTGAAACCGCGCGTATCGTCTATGTGGGTGAAACGCACACCCGCAAAGCCGACCACCAGGTCCAGCTCAAAACTTTAAAAGCCCTTGATCAGCAGATTTCCGACCTGATCGTGGGCATGGAAATGTTTTCCAGACCCTATCAACCCGTTCTTGATGCCTGGTCCGGCGGAGAGATGTCTGAGACCGCCTTTATTGAAAAC
>JAGTVF010000325.1 GCA_018224315.1 Desulfobacterales bacterium
CCAGTTCCACGGTCACAATCTCAATGCCGGTTTCCGCCTCGTTTAAATCCTGCTGCAGCCGGTCCAGGGCCGCCAGGGCGATTTCCTGTCGCTTGCTGATCACCTCGTTGATGCGGCGATCACCCACCACAAGCCGCATGAAAGCCTCTGCCATGTCCCGAATTAACTGGCGCACATCAGCCACCTTAAACAGATAATTATACGGATCCTTGATCCGGTACTGGACAATCCAGGGCACCAGTCCCACATTGAGATCTCCGGTGAGCATCATGGCCACTTCGATTTCTTCGCTGCCGGCGCCAAAACTTCTGGCACTCGACATTTCATCGGCCTTGAGCCCGAACTCCTCGGTGTAAACCCGCTTGGTTTTCACCTTGGTCACCCTTTCAATGCCCGCGGGCAGCTTGAAATGCAGTCCGGACTGGGTGGTTTTGGAAAATTGGCCAAACCGCTGGATGACCCCCACCTCATTGGTCTGCACCGTGTAGACCATGGTGGAGCCCACCAGAAGAACCACAATGGCCGCCACAATCAGGATCCAACCCCCTGAAAATTTGAAATTTTTGAATTTGTTAATAATATCGTCCACCTGCGGCGGCCGTGGGCCTGACCCGCCGGAGCCGGAGCCGTTTGCCCGGCCGCGCTCCTTCTGTCGCTGCTGGAGCTTTTCCCAGTCCCAGTTCATGAATGAAACTCCTGTGATGATTTCAAAAGGTTTAAAAACGTTTGATCATTTCTATAAAAGCCGGCATGCCCCGTCAAGGAAAAAGCGCAAAAAAAGCCGGCCAGACAGCCATCAGCTCTCATTGCCCCCCTCACCGGCAAAATATATTGACACCAAATACAAATATTAATATCATATAATTTTTCAAAGAAAAAATGAATCCGCATCACCCATTAAAATATCGATGGAATCACAATCCGATGCCGCATAATCACCTAATCACATAACCATTAACCATTTACTATTAACCACTAACCATTAACCACACAACCATCTTAACATAATCATCATTTTCAGGAGTTCCCCATGAAAATCACAAAACCAGCAATATCGCTCATCATGATCATCGGACTGGCCATGCTCTTTTCCGGCCCTGTCCTGGCCGGCGATATCCAGAATTCAAAACTCCTGCCAGCCGAGAGGGTGACGGTCTTTGAAGACGGCAAAAAAATCGCCTCTTACACAAAAGAAATGCCGGTGCCCGAAGGCCTGGAACTGCGGACCGAAGGCAAATCCGCGATCAAGCTCGATGACATCTCCCTTGTGGCCGAAGACCAGAGCCGGTTTTCCATTGACTACCGCAACAACGCGCGGGTCATAGACGTCAAACAGGGTACGGTCTATTTCGGCGCCTCTGATGCCACCGGCACCCTGGTCTTTCTCACCCCAAAGGGGGGTGCCATGTCAGATCAAATCCTGCTCAATGCATCCTCAGACAGCCGCATGCTGGAAGGATACGTCAAGGTCACGGAAGAGAGCAGCGAGGTGGGTGTGCTCCAGGGTGGATCCATGAAACTGGTTACCCGGGATGATCAGCGCATGATCAAACCCGGACAAAGCCTGATGCTGGCGCAGGCCGATATCGGCACCAACCCGGCCGCCGCACAAGGGACAAGCAGCAGGCGGGGCCTGGCTGCATGGTGGAGCAGTCTGTCCGGAGCCGGAAAAATCGGCTCTGTGGTGGCCGGCGGTACTATGGTCGGTATCACGGCTGCCGGCATTAATGCCGCCGCAGACGACGATGATGATGCCAGCCCCTCTACGCCGTAAAACAAGTCTTTCCTGAAACGAAAAACGGCGGTGCTCTCTTTTCACAGGGCCGCCGTTTTTCATTTTATTACAAACAATTTCATCAACAGACATGGGCCATGAAACACTTTTCTTTTACCCGATTGACAATCGTCCTGGTCACCCTCCTGGCCATCGCATTGGCCGGCTGCGGCAAAAAAACCCCGGCCCCCGAGGTTGTGGAAAACACGTATGCAGATGAAAATGCCAGGCAGATCGAAGAACTCAACAATCAATTGTTTGCCGGCGCAAACCTTTCCCCCTCCCGCAGCGATTACCTGCTGGGGCCCGGGGACCTTCTGGAAGTCAAAATCTTTGAGGCGGAAAAACTCAATGCAACCGTCCGTCTCAGTTCCCGTGGAGCCGCTTCGCTGCCCCTGCTGGGCGAGGTCAATCTTCAGGGCAAAACCGCTGCAGAAGCAGAAACCTGGATTGAAAACAAATACCGGGAAACCTACATCAAAAACCCCCATGTCAGCATCTTTGTAAAAGAACACTACAGTCAGCGCGTCACAGTGGTTGGAGAAGTCAAAAACCCGGGCACCTATGATTACCCTTCCAAGCAGCGACTGCTCGATGCCATTGCCCTGGCCGGCGGGCTCACGGAAAAAGCCGGCCATACGATCCAGGTGCGCAGACTCGATAGCATGAGCCATGGTTCCCAGCAAACATTCCTGGTCAACCTCAAAGAACTGATCAACGAAGGCAAAACTGAACTCAACATCAGCATCAACGGCGGGGACGTGATTTTCGTGCCGGAAGCCGGGTCTTTTTTCGTGGACGGTGCTGTGCGCCGGCCCGGCAAATACGCCATCACCGATGTATTATCCGTTAATGAAGCCATTCTGGCGGCAGGCGGCCTTGCCCCCTATGCAAATGATGAGCAACTGGTTCTGCTGCGGAAAACCGATACCGGAGAACGGGAAAAACTGCAGGTTCAGCTTGATGAAAACGGAAGGGCCCCGGAAAAAATCAATGTCCGGGACGGGGATATGATTCTGGTGGATTCCAGTTTCTGGGGAAGGCTTCTGCACGGCGGCGGGGTCAATATCGGAGTGCCCGGAATGGGGGTAACCTACCGGGATCCGGCCAGATAATATTGGTTTAACGGGGAAAAGCTTATCTTTCCCCGTTAAACCGATAATTTAACTGCTCGATACGAAACGCGCTGCCGTTTTTGTTCAACTGCATTTCAATGGTGCCGTCATAGCTGTGCCATTGTTCTTTTTCCGAAAACCAGCCAGACGA
>JAGTVF010000326.1 GCA_018224315.1 Desulfobacterales bacterium
GCCATGAGACTGCTTTGAAAGCTCGATGAACTTCTCATGACTGGAAATCATCCAGTCATAGACCGCACCCAGACAAGCTGCAGTGTCGGGCTCCAGGGTTTCTTCCAGAACATCCCGCCACGTCTGCAGATGGACGGGGAAATAATCAAAGGAAAAACCATGGCCGGTATAGGCCCGGTAAACCCAGGGGATGGTGTCGACCAGCAGTGCGTATTCATTTAAAGAAAACACATTGCTCATAAAAACGGCATGATTCCTGTGATTGTCAAACATCATGCTCACGGGATTGCCGCCGATCAAAAGGTCCAGCTCGGGCCGGCGGCGCATGCGGTTGTTGACCTTTTCGACCATTTCCCCCAGATGCTGCTTATACGCCATGGCCGCATCCGGGGAAATTTGTGGCAGCCGGGTGATTTCTTTTCTCAAATCCGTATCCATATTTTCCTCGCAATCATCGAACAGTGATTTTCAGCCCGGGCCGGCAACAGAAAACAGCATGGACAAATATTTCTGTTATTGATCATCAATGACAGCCGGTGTTTTTTTCAGCCGTACGGCAAAGCAGGCCCCTCCCAGGTCTGAATCCCGGATTTCCACGTCCCCGTGATGGGCCCGGGCGCAGGCCTCAACCGAAAGCAGGCCCAGGCCGCTTCCATTTTTCCGGGTGGTATAAAAGGCTTCCATGACGGTTTTGCGCATATCCGGGGCAATGCCCGGGCCGTTGTCATGGACTTCGGTCACCACAAAATCGTCCTGTGCAAGCAGGTTCACCCGAATGCGTCCGTGCTCGCCCGCAGCTTCGGCAGCATTGAGCACCAGATTGAGAATCATTTGATAGACCAGAAGCAGGTTGCCCATAAACATCAGATCCTCCGGCCCCGTGCGCTCAATTTTACAGAAACGGAGACTGCGATGCTTTTCCGCAAAGGCCAAAGCATCCTTGACGGCCGTAAAAAGATTGAAATACTCTTTTTTGGCCTGCCGGCCGCTGACCCGGGAAAGTCTGCGGGCAAGCGCTTTGAGCCGGTCCTGGGAAGCATTGACCTTTTGCAGGGCGCCGGATTTTTCTTCACCGGCTGCATCAGCCAGTTCCTGTACGTGGTATTCCAGGGTCATGAGCAGATTGCTGACTTCGTGGACAACCGAATCGGCCAGCACAAGGGCCGAGGCCTGCCGCTCTGCGGCAATCAGGCGATTGCCGAAATTCAGCAGCCTGCGCTGCTGGCGGTCAAGGCGCAGCAGCATGGCATACAAAACGCAAAACAGCACAACAGTTGTAAAGACGATAAACAGCAGGCCCTTGATTTTTTCAATGGCGGCCAGGTCAGAAACCGTGGCAGCGGTCAATGCCGCGAAATGACTTGAAAAAAGAATGTAGCCCACCCCTGCTGCAAAAAAGACGCCGCAGGCGGCCAATGCGATTTTCAATGGCCTGCCCGGCGGTTCGATCAAGTCCGGTCCCGGAGATGAAAGCGAAGAAATCCGGTGACCTGTCATTCTGCCCTCCCTGAAAACAAGCTTGTTGCCGGAAAATCCGGCAGTTGCCTCTGGCAAATGCGCCAGCAATTGATTTACGTCACGGCCATGATGAATCTCCCGTAATACATATATTTACAATATTATCTGGTTTTGCAACCATGTTTCCAGGACAAAACAATGAAAAAGCATATACCCCAAATTCTCCTGATTCTGGTTCTCCGACAAAAATCAGATGGCCAGTGTAAATGGATTTGAACTGTCCGACACGGATTGGCGCGGGGCCGGGCAGTTCAAATTCACTGCAGGGAAAGCCGGTTCGCAGAAAAAAAATTCTGTGTTATCATTTCCACCATGGCAAAATCTGAAAATCATATCATTGCCAAAGCCGCGGACTTGATATCCCCGGTTCTGAGTGCCGGGTCATTGCTCTGGTTTGCAGCCTTTCTTTATACAGGCGCTTTTTCTGTCCTGGACCTCGGCCTGGGTTTTTGCCGGGCGTTATTGCTGGATGCCGGCCTTAGCCTTGTATTTTTTTTCCAGCACAGCATCATGGTCAGAAAATGGTTTCAGGACCGGGCCCGCAAGTATATCCGGGCGCCCAACCTTCCTGTTTTGTTTTCCCTGTCATCAGCGGCAACCCTATTCATTGTGCTGACGGCATGGCAGAAAAGTTCCTTTATGCTGTTTTCAGCCGAAGGTGTGAGCCGCCTGGCCTTCCGGATGGTTTTTGCAGCCTCGGTTGCCGGTTTTGCCTGGGGTGGCCGCACGCTGCGGTCAGTTGACGGTTTTGGCAATCATTCGCTTCTGCTGCGTGCCGAAAACCCCCAGCCGGAGGCACATGGGCTGGCAACCCGGGGGCCCTACAAATTTATCCGGCATCCCTTGTATTTTTTTACATTGCTGATGATCTGGTCCTGTCCGGATATCACAGCAGACAGGCTTGTTTTCAACGTGCTCTGGAGCGGCTGGATTGTCACCGGGGCATGGCTGGAGGAAAAAGATCTGGTGCGCGATTTGGGCCGGCCATACCGGGACTACCAGAAAACCGTCCCCATGCTGATTCCATGGAAAATATGGAAGCAGAAGCACCCATAATCAATACATGACAGATGCCTGCAGATCAAAAAGAAACCGGCCCGGAAGCGCTCCCGGGCCGGCCTGCGGCAAAAAATGCGGCAATGGCCGCCAGATATGCGGCTGCAAACAGGTACAGGGCATTGTTGTAAGAACCCGTCCAGTCATATATCAGACCGGAAACAAAGGTACCCGCGGCCCCGCCGAAGGCATTGGCCACCCAGAGGACCCCCAGCAGCACCCCGTAGGACAGCAGACCCCAGAAATGGCCTACCACCAGGGGCAGCAAAACAATCACCCCGCCCATGGAAAACCCGAAGCAGACCGCATACACCCAGACCCCGGCCGGGGTCTGGGTGGTGAGCAAAAACAGGACAGACAGGGTCTGAAGCCCGAAGCAAATCAGAATCACGTATTGAAACGGCCAGGTATCGGCCATTTTCCCAAAGCTTAGCTTGCCAAGGCCCCCCACCCCGGCGGTCACCCCCAGGGCCGCAGAGGCGTAAGCATGAGACATGCCCGTATCCATGATCAGGGGCACCTGATGCTGAAGTACTCCCATCTGGGCCATGGGGGCCAGAAAAAA
>JAGTVF010000327.1 GCA_018224315.1 Desulfobacterales bacterium
CCCACAGCAATGGCCCGGGCGATGCAAAGCCGCTGCTGCTGTCCGCCCGAAAGGCTCAAGGCCGAATCATGCAGCCGGTCCTTGACCTCGTCCCAGAGCGCGGCCCGGCAAAGGGACCACTCCACCAACTCGTCCATCTCCTGCCGGGTGACGCGCATGTGCATGCGCACGCCAAAAGCCACGTTTTCGTAGACGGACTTGGGAAACGGGTTGGGCTTTTGAAACACGATGCCCACCCGGCGGCGCAGCTCCACCACGTCAGTGGCCGATGACAGCACGTCAATGTCATGCATGGTCAGCCGCCCTTCAGCCCTTGCCGTCAATATGGTGTCGTTCATCCGGTTGATCCAGCGCAGAAGGGTGCTCTTGCCGCAACCGCTGGGGCCGATAAAGGCCGAAACCCGGTGTTTTGGCAGGCTCAGATCAATATCTCTTAAAGCATGAAAGGTCCCGTACCAGGCGTTGAAATTTTCCATGCAAACAGCCGGGAACGGCTTTCGGCCGGCGTCTTCATCCCCGGCTGCTTTTTGTTTCTGAAAGTCTGTATGCATCATTGAATTCATTTTTTTGGTTTTGACCTGCTTTTATGAAAGCGGTTTCTGAAATTTCTGGCGGATCAGCACGGCCGCAGCATTAAAAGTCAGCAAAACGGCCAGCAAAACGATGATCCCGCTGGCGGCGATTTCATGGAACGGGGCCTGGGGCCGCTGGGCCCAGTTGAAAATCTGCAGGGGCATGGCCGTAAAATCATCCATTAAATGGCCCGGCGGATTGGAAATAAACACGATGCCGGCAATCATTAAAAGAGGGGCCGCTTCCCCGATGGCCCGGCTGATGGCCAGAATGGCGCCGGTCATGATGCCGGGCAGGGCCGCGGGCAACGTGACCCGGCGCACCACCTGCCAGCGCGTGGCCCCCAGCCCGAGGGCGGCCTCCCGCAGGGAGTCCGGCACGGCCCGCAGCGATTCCTGGGCGGAGATGATCACAATGGGCAAAATCACCAGCATCAGGGTCAGAGCTCCGGCCAGAACACCGCGGCCGAACGGAATCCGGAAATAATACCACTGCCTGCGGTCAATCCGGCCGGCCATGTCGTTTTCCCGGAGTGTGCGCGCGGCAAGGACCGCATCTTCGGGCCAGGGAGCGTCTGCGCCGATGACATGAACCTTTAAGGCCTCGCCTTCCGGCGTCATTACCGCCATGCCCTGTTCCGGGTCCGTATACGGCGCATCCGGCCTGTTGACAGGCACGAGCATCACCTCGCCGGCCTGGTTATAGAACTGATCATAATACTGGATGCCCATTTCAAAGGCCGGGCTGTTGGGACTGCCAAAGAGCTGGAACATGGAGACAAATGCGGTCAGGCCCACGATACCGTAAACCACCGAGGGTACCCCGGCCAGGTTGGTGATATTGGCCTGCACAAATGCCAGCGCCCGGCGCAGCAATTGCCTCCTGGGCCTGAATTCTTCCAGGAAAATGGCCGTGGCAATCCCCAGGGGCAGGGTAAAAACCGCCACCAGGACCAGCAGCCAGACCGTCCCCCAAATGGCGGGATAAAATCCCGCCCGTGAGGGATCCGGGCCCGGCGGTGCAGTAAGAAAGTGCTGCGACAGGGTCCCGATGCCGTTATAAAGGATGGCGGCCAGAAAAAGCACCAGCAGCAGCACGGCAAAGGCGGCGACCATGAAACAGATGCGCCTGAACCACCTCTCGGTGCGGTGACGCCCGGCAACCGAGCGCAGCACCGCCCGCATGCGTCCGGGATCAGAGATGACATCCGGGGCTTTTTGGGCAATTGTCGTCATTATTCGTATGTCTCCCGAAACCGTTTCCGGATGACCGCCCCGAGAATAGTCAGTATGAATGTAATCACAAACAGGGTGGCGGCCACCGCGTACATGGAAAAATATTCAACCCCGAAATTCGACACGTCCCCCAGGGCCATCTGGACCATAAACCCGGTCATGGTCTGGATTTCCTCGCGCACGTCCAGTGTGAGCTTGGGCGTGCTGCCCGCGGCCAGCGCAACGATCATGGTCTCTCCCACAGCCCGGGCCGCAGCCAGCAGAACCGAGGAAATGATCCCGGAAAGGGCGGCCGGAAACACGACCTTGACAGCCGCATCAAACTTGGTTCCCCCCAGCCCGTATACGCCCTCCCGGAGGCTCGACGGCACGGCACGCAGGGCATCTTCGGACAGGGAGCTGATAATGGGCAGAATCAGAATGCCCACGGCAATGCCGGCGGCCAGGGCGTTGTAGGAGCCAAATCCCTCATGCAGCATTTTCAGCCCCGGGGTCAGCAGCACCAGAGCGAAAAATCCGTACACCACCGTGGGAATGCCAGCCAAAATTTCCAGGGCCGGCTTTACCACAGCCCGCACCCGGCTGCCGGCATATTCGCTTAAATAAATGGCGGTCACAAGCCCCATGGGCACGGCCACAATCAGGGCGATGCCCGCCACCAGAAACGTGCCGCAGACCAGCGGCCAGATGCCGAAGTGTTTTTCAGCCCCCAGCAGGGGATTCCACTTCACCTGGCCGAAAAACTCCCCCAGGCTCACCTCGTCCTGGCCGAAAAAATGGGCGGTTTCGATCCCGAGGATCAGGACAATGGCCAGGGTCACCAGTATGGAAAACAGGGCCGATCCCGCCAGTATCCCGATGATGCCCGTTTCCCTGATCCGCTGGGCCCGAAACGAACGCATCCGTTTGGGGTTGGGTGCCCCGGGCAGAACCAAAGGCGGCCGCTGGTCTGTGGATTGGGATGTCATTTATTGGGTATCCAGCAGATTTTCTTTTTTGTAGATGGCGTTTAATCCGCCCTCGCGCTTTTCCATTTCCGGGGTCATATAGGTGGTGCCCTTCAGGCGCTGCTTTAAAAAGCTTTCCGCCCTGGACCCGATTTCATCGGGAACGGCCACGTATCCCACCTCTGTTGCGAACCGATCGTCATGAGCAAGGTAAAAGTTCACAAATTCGCGCACTTCCGGTCTGCGCAGGGAGTTAAAATTAACATAGATAAACAATGGACGGCTTAAGGGAAAATAATCGCCGTTGACCACGTTTTCCGGCTCGGGCAGAACCGCCTTGCCAGTTTTGGGGTTGACAACAGGCACGGCTGTGAGCCTTGTTTTGTTTTCGTAGTAATAGGCGGCCCCGAAATAGCCGATGGCGTACCGGTCTCCGGAAACTCCGGTCACCAGGACATTGTCATCTTCGCTGGTGGACATATCGGGCCGGAAGCTTTTGCCCTCAGGCAGTATCACTTCCCTGAAATAGTCGAATGTGCCCGAATCCGTGCCCGGGGAATAGACCTTGATGGGCTCATCCGGCCATGCCGGGTCCAGATCGCTCCACTTGCGCGCGGTGCCGTCTTCAAGATAAATGGCCCGCAGGTCCTGGATGGACAGCTCATCTGCCCAGTCGTTTTTCGGATTGACCACCACAGACAGCCCGTCCATGGCCACCGGCAGCTCAAAGAAGCGCACCCCGTTTTGTGCCGCCGCCTGAAATTCCTTTGCCGTTATGGGCCGGGAGGCATCCGAGATATCGGTATCTCCCCTGACAAAGCGCTTAAACCCACCGCCGGTCCCGGATATGGCCACCGTTACATTGACGTTTGGAAAATCATCCCGGAATGCCGCGGCAGCCGCCTCGGTAACCGGATAGACGGTACTCGATCCGTCCACCACGACCTTGCCGCTCAGGGCCGAGGATCGGGCCCCGGCCGGGGCGGCCCAGACGGCCGCAAAAGCTGCGGCAACGGCCAGCGCCAGCAGGGTCACTTTCATTTTTGTCATGGTTTTCATGTGCGCAATCTCCTTTTTTGTTTTTGTCC
>JAGTVF010000328.1 GCA_018224315.1 Desulfobacterales bacterium
CCTGCTTTTCTACACCGGCGATTCTTTTTTCCGTTTCCCGGCGGGATTCGGCAAGTGTTTTTTCAAGTTGGGTGTTGGTCGCCGACAAACTCTTGACCTGTTTTTCCAGTTCCAAAACCCGGGCTTTGACCTGTCGGGTGGGCTCGCTGACCAGTTCCGAGAGGGCCGAAAAGCGCTGTTCCACCACCTCTTCGATGTTTTCTGCCACCTGTTGGGATTGGCGGTTTTGCTGGGCCTCGATTTGCCGGATTCTCTCATCGAGAATAAAATAACCGAAAAACAGGAGGCCGGCCAGCAGCCCGAAGAGCAGAAGGGAAATGATGCCGACCTTGATACCCGGGCCAGAGGACGGCTTTTTTTTGGGCGGCGCGGGGGTTTTTTTGGCCCGCGGGTCGGTCTCATCTTCTGTAAAATCGATTTTAAAGCCCTTTGGATCCTGTTCTTCCATGTTCTTCCTACTCCCATTCTATTGTGCTGGGGGGTTTGGAGCTGATGTCATAGACCACCCGGTTCACCCCGTTGACTTCGTTGATGATTCTGTTGGAGATGGTGCCCAGCAGCTTGTGGGGCAGTTTGGCCCAGTCGGCTGTCATGGCGTCCACACTGGTTACCGCCCGCAGGGCCACGATGTTTTCATAGGTGCGTTTGTCGCCCATGACGCCCACGCTTTTGATGGGCAGCAGGACCGCAAAGGATTGCCAGACCTTTTTGTAATAGCCCGCAGCCCGGATTTCCTCGAGCAGGATGGCATCCACTTTGCGAAGCACGCTCAGGCGCTTTCGGGTAACTTCGCCGATAATCCGTATGGCCAGGCCGGGGCCGGGAAAAGGCTGGCGCCAGACCAGTTCCTCGGGCAGTCCCAGGGTCTTGCCCAGTTTGCGCACTTCATCCTTGAACAAAAATTTAAATGGTTCAATGAGTTTGAGCTTCATTTTTTTGGGCAGGCCGCCCACGTTGTGGTGGGACTTGATAATGGAAGTCGGGCCTCCGAAAGCGGACTGGGATTCAATGATATCCGGATAAAGGGTTCCCTGGGCAAGAAATTCGGCATCCTTGATCTTGCGGGCCTCTGCTTCAAACACGTCCATAAAGATTTTGCCGATGATCTTGCGTTTTTTTTCCGGGTCTGTCACCCCCTTGAGCGCATCTGTAAACTGCTTGCCGGCATGGACATAGTCAATGTTCATTTTCAGATGCTGGCCGAAGAGTTTTTTCAGACGGGCGCCTTCATCCTGGCGCAACAGCCCGTTGTCCACAAAAATGCAGGTGAGCTGCCTGCCGATGGCCTGGTGGATGAGCATGGCGGCCACAGATGAATCCACCCCGCCGCTCAACCCCAGAATGACCTGCTTGTCGCCCACGGCCTTTCGGATATCAGCCACCGCATTTTTTGCAAAGCTCTTCATGGTCCAGCCGGCTTTGCACCCGCAAACCGAAAACAGGAAATTTTTGAGCATCTGTTTGCCCCCGGGTGTGTGCTCGACTTCAGGATGAAACTGCAGGCCGTAAAATTGCCGTTTATCATCAGCCACGGCCGCCATGGGGGTGTTTTCTGTTACCGCAGTGGTGACAAAACCGTCGGGCAGTCCGGTGATGGCGTCTCCGTGGCTCATCCAGCACCGGGCGGATTCATCGATTCCGGCCATCAGGGGGTCCGGGTTTTGAATATGGAGCCGGGCAAATCCGTATTCCCTTTTGTGTGATTTTGAAACGTTTCCGCCCAGGGCGTGAACCATAAACTGCATGCCATAGCAAATGCCGAGAACAGGAATGCCGAGGTCAAAAATGGCCTCTGATACTTTTGGGCTGTTTTTTTCATATATGCTGGCCGGTCCTCCGGAAAGAATGATGCCTTCGGGATTGAGGCTTTGCAGCCGCTTGATTTCAATGTCCGGGGGTTCAATCTGGCAGTAGACTTTCTGCTCGCGCACGCGTCTTGCAATCAGCTGGTTGTACTGGGAGCCAAAATCAATGACAACTATCATTTGTGCCTCAAATCGGGGGTTTTGGGTTGGTTGATCCGGCGGAAAAAGGGCTGCGGCATCCGCGCAAACCATTTGCTTAAACAAAATGAATATGTTAAAGCAACCCGCAAATGTCAACGCTATTTTTTCTATTCATGCGCAAAACGGAGCTTTTGGTTGATCATCCAGATATATGAAATCCAGACGCCCCGGGAAGCTGCAGCAATGGCGGCCCTTGGGGTGGATCACATTGGTTCGGTTCTCACGGCTGCAGATGACTGGAAGCAGCCGCAGCTCTGGCAGACCATTCAAGAGGTAGCCGCTGCAGGGGCCAAAAGCAGCCTGATTCCCCTGTTTGATGATATGGATGCCATCAGCGCGGCCCTTGATTATTATCAGCCGGACATGATCCATTTCTGTCACACGGTGATAGACGCCCCTGAAGGATGGGAACCCTGGTGCGGGCGGCTGATGTCCATGCAGGCCACGGTGAAGCAGCGTTTTCCCCAGGTTGCCGTCATCCGTTCCATCCCTGTACCGCCGCCGGGCATGGGCGGGGATCTTCCGGTGCTGGAACTGGCCCGGCATTTTGAACCATTATCGGATTTTTTCCTCACCGATACCCTGCTGCTGGAAAACAATGCCGTTCAGCACCAGCCGGAAAACGGTTATGTGGGCATCACGGGCAGCATTTGCGACTGGGATACGGCCGCGCGGCTGGTAGCCCAGAGCGCCATTCCCGTCATTGCCGCCGGAGGACTGTCACCGGACAATGTCGGCGATGCCGTAAAAACCATCAGACCGGCAGGGGTGGACAGCTGCACCCTGACCAATGCCCTGGACGCATCCGGCCGGCCCATCCGTTTTTGCAAGGACCCGGAAAAAGTGACCCGTTTTGTGGCAGAAGCCCGGAATGCGGCCGCTTTAGCCGGTATTGAACCACCGGCTGACACAGGGTTTTGATGAAAGCCGGCAAACAGGTACAACAAACAAAAGATTTTTTTAAATAGGAGAACAACAGCTATGTATGAAAGCGGAGACCTGCGCAAGGGACTGAAAATTGAAATCGACGGTGACCCCTATGAGATCGTGGATTTTGAATTTGTCAAGCCCGGCAAGGGTCAGGCCCTTTACAAGTGCAAGCTCAAAAACATGATCACCGGGGCTCAGTTTGACAAAACCTACCGATCCGGGGAAAAAATCAACAAGGCCGATCTTGAGGAACAGGAAATGGAATACCTCTACACCGACGGTGATCATTATCATTTCATGAACACTTCCACCTTTGATCAGGATTCCATGTCCGCCCAACAGCTGGGCGACTCGGTGAAGTTTTTAAAAGAAAACACGGTTTGTGACGTCTTGTTTTTCCAGGGCCGGCCCATCGGGCTTTCGCTGCCCAATTTCATTGAGCTGCGGGTGGTGCGCTCTGATCCCTGGGTCAAGGGGGATACGGCTTCGGGCAGCTATAAGCCGGCTGAACTGGAAACCGGACTGACCGTGCAGGTTCCCCCTTTTGTGGAGGAAGGCCAGAAACTGCGCATCGATACCCGTACAGGCCAGTACGTGGAGCGGGTAAAGGAATAACCGTCCTGAATTTTTGTCTGTTTGACCTGAAATCGTAATATTCGGACAAGATTTTTCCTTGACAGGTTTGTTTTTGCTTTGGTAATGAATGAAGCTTCATTCACTGAATGAGGATTCATTCAATTTTTTTTGATGCAATGCAAAGGCGGACATGGACAGAGAACAAGTCAGAATCGGGGCCAACAGCTCCAAATATCATCTCATCCTGGATGCAGCCATCAAGGTGTTTGCCGAACAAGGGTTTCATCAGGCCACCATATCCCAGGTGGCCAGGGAAGCCGGCGTGGCCGACGGGACCATATACCTGTATTTCAAAAACAAGGCCGATATTCTATCCAATTTTTTCAGCTACCGCAGCCGGCAGGTGTTTGACCGTTTCCGCCAGGTGGTGGATCAGGCCGATAGTGCCGAAGAAAAGCTGAGAAATCTAATCCGCCTGCATTTAAGCGAGTTTCAGCGCGACCGGAACATGGCCGTGGTCTTCCAGCGCGAGGCCCTGCTGGCCCGGTATGTCAAGGATGAATACATCACAGAGGTCACCCGGATGTACATGGATATTTTAACCGAAATCATCCGCCTCGGCCAGGCCGAAGGCACCATCCGCAAGCAGCTTCCCCTGGGCCTGGCAAAGCGCTTTATTCTCGGGGCGGTCAATGAGGTGATCAACACCTGGGTGGTCACCGGCGGGGACAAGGACATGGTGAAAATGGCGGATCCGCTGGTGGATTTTTATTTTGACGGCATCGGCACCCGGAGTCAATCCGAAATGCGATAATACCGGGGCCGCCGATGCCGCAGAGCATGTGCAGGGAAAACCGCATTGCCGGTTTGCCGGCAAATACAAATCAATACGTTAACAAAAGGGAGAAAACAGATGGCACAACAAATTTCGGATCGCCGGGACATGGATTTTGTCCTGCATGAGCAATTGAATGTCGGGGAGCTGAGCAAAAAGGAAAAATATGCGGAGTTCAACAAAAAAACCGTTGATCTGGTGATCAACGAAGCCCGCAATCTGGCTGTCAAGGAAATCCTGCCCACGCGCCAGGAAGGCGATGAAAAGGGATGTGTGTTTGAAAAGGGCAAGGTGACCACACCTGAGATTTTCAAGCGCCCCTTTGAACTGCTAAAGGAAGGCGAGTGGGTGGCCATGACCGAAGATCCCGACTGGGGCGGTCAGGGCATGCCCAGAAGCGTTTCCATGGCCGCGGCCGAGTATTTCAATGGCGCCAACTATGCCTTTATGATGTATGCCGGTCTCACCCACGGCGCCGGCCGACTGGTGGAGACCTTTGGTACGGATCGCCAGAAAAATCTTTATCTCAAAAACATGTATACCGGTAAATGGACCGGAACCATGCTGTTGACCGAGTCGGTGGCCGGCTCCGACGTGGGCCGCCTGGAAACCAAGGCCATTCCCCAGGGTGACGGCACCTACAAGATTGAAGGCCAGAAGATTTTTATCTCCAGCGGTGAGCATGACCTGGCGGAAAACATTGTCCATCCCGTGCTTGCCCGCATCGAGGGCGCTCCGGCCGGCACCAAGGGCATTTCCCTGTTTCTGGTGCCCAAGTACCGGGTCAGTGAAGACGGCAGCATGGCCGAGTTCAATGATGTCAATTGCGTCGGAATCGAAGAGAAAATGGGCCTTCACGGAAATGCCACCTGTACCCTGAGCCTGGGCGACAAGGGTGAGTGCGTGGGCGAACTGCTGGGCGAGGAAAACAAGGGCATGCGCGCCATGTTTCTGATGATGAACGAAGCGCGCCTGCTGGTGGGCATGCAGGGTTTTGCCTGCTCCACAGCCTCTTATATCAACTCGGTGAATTACGCCAAAGAACGCATCCAGGGCCGGCATCTCACCAAGATGCTGGAAAAAGACGCCCCTGCGGTGCCCATTATCCAGCACCCGGATGTGCGGCGCATGCTCATGACCATGAAAACCTATGTTGAAGGCATGCGCAGCCTGCTTTATTATGTGGGCTGGTGTGAGGACACGGCTGATGTGGTCGACAGCGAGGAGGAAAAGGAAAAATACAAGGGTCTGGTGGATCTTCTGATTCCCATTGCCAAGGGTTATGTCACCGACCGGGCCTATGATGTGTGCAATCTGGGCATGCAGGTATACGGCGGCTATGGCTATACCAAGGAATATCCCCAGGAGCAGCTGGTGCGCGACTGCCGGATCACCATGATCTATGAGGGCACCAACGGCATCCAGGCCATGGACTTGATGGGCCGCAAGCTCGGCATGAAAAAAGGCAAGCTGGTCATGGATCTCATGGGTGAAATCACAGCCACCATCAATACCGCCAAGGGCCAGCAAAGGGTCCAGCCCCATGCCGAAACCCTGGAGCAGGCATTGAACAAGCTGGGCGAAGCGGCCATGCATCTGGGCAAAAGCGCCATGTCCGAGAAAATCCTGGACGCATTTGCCTATGCCTATCCGTTTATGGATGTGTGCGGGGATGTGTGTATGGCATGGATGCTGCTGTGGCGGGCCTCGATTGCGGAAAAAGCCCTGGAAAAGGCCAAGAAAAAAGATGTGGCCTTCTATGAGGGGCAGATCAAGAGCGCCCAGTTTTTCTGCAACACCGTGCTGCCCACCACCCTGGGCAAAATCCAGGCCATTCTGGCCACTGACGGTGCGGCCGTGGAAATGGATGAAGCCTCCTTTAATGGATAAATGCCGGATCCGGTTTAACCGGAGCCGTTTTGTTTCGCTATTCAGGCACAAAAGCAGGGGGTTTGGCGCTTACAAGCCCCCTGCTTTTGACCCGGGGAAATTTTTCTTGACTCCAACCGGTTAATTAATTATTGGTGAATGCTCATCTATAATATATCAAATGGCTTATGGAATGGTTGACCTACTGTTGATCATTTATAAGCAAATGCTCGGAATCACAAGATGAAAGGAGCAAGCGGCAAATTATGGAACATGTGCTGATTTCACCAGCAGCCTATACATTCTTCGGGATCCCCACGGTGATTTTCTCCGTGCTGATCCCCATTGTTGCGGTTGCCCTGTTTGCCTATATTATTGC
>JAGTVF010000329.1 GCA_018224315.1 Desulfobacterales bacterium
ATAAAAACGGGGTTGTGGTCAACATTCAGGGCGACGAACCCCTGCTGGATCCCGACATGCTATCTGCGCTGATCCGCCCGTTTGCCGACCCGGAAATGGCGGTCACCACCCTTGTCCATCCCCTGGAACCTGAACCGGCGCAAAACCCGGACCGGGTCAAGGCCGCCTTTGCCCCCGACGGGCGGGCATTGTATTTTTCCCGGGCGCCGGTCCCCCATCCCAGAAATGGGCAAGATGCCGCCTATTTCTGTCATATCGGCCTGTATGGATTCCGCAAATCCGCCCTGGATCAGTTTGTCCGCCTGCCGCCGGGCCGGCTGGAACAGATTGAAAAACTGGAACAATTGAGACTTCTGGAAAACGGCATTCCCATTCACGTGGAAATCACCCATGGCAAAAGCCTCAGCGTGGACAGCCCCGGGGATCTGGAAAAAGTCATTGCCAAATTCAATCAATTGTAAACATTTAACAAACCGGGATGCACCGTCCCTGGAAAGGTTTTCTCATGAGCACCTCCGTATTTGACCGGATCAATGAATTGTTTAACAACCGCAAAGTCCGGAAAACGTTTCTGAAACTGCGTTTTCCCCTCATGGCGGTCTTATTTGCACTGATGCTGCCCCTGCTGGAAAAACAATGGTTTCTGCCGGGCCTGATCGTCTCTGTTGCCGGCGAACTGCTGCAGCTGTGGTGCTTTGCCACCATTAAAACCAAAAAGCAGCTGACCACGGGCGGGCCTTACATGTTTGTGCGCAATCCCATGTATATCGGCCGGTTCTTTCTTATTTTCGGCATTTTGATGGCAACCGGCAGCATCCTGATCCTGGCTGTCTATTCAGTCATCTATTACTTTTATATGGTCAATCGGGTCAATCGGGAGGAAGAACTGCTGGCCGGGCTTTTCGGCCAGGATTATCAGCAGTACAAACGCGATGTCCGGCCCTATCTGCCCACATTTAACAAGCGGTTTGACGCATCCCGGCTTTTTGTTTTTGACCCCAAAAGTTTTGCCGACAACAACGGGGTGCGCAACCTCACAGCCGTTGGCATTTGCTGGGTCATTGTCCTGTTTTTCACGTTTATCCGGCCGCTTTAGTGACGGCGTTTTTTTCTGTGTTCCAGGGGATAGCCCCTAAACACCCAGATAAAACGCCTGCGCTCAATGGCCTGCAATCTGTCCAGGCGAGAGATATCCATCAAGTCAGGCCTCAGCTTGTACCAGGTTTTATAGACCCCGGACAAATCGATTTGCTTGAGCATGCGCCGCAATGCAGGGGGCATGTGACGCACATCCAGGCTGGACTGGAAATCAAGCAGCGCCGGCCGGCCATCTGAGCGAAGCATGATGTTTCGCCGGTTCCGGATGTCGAGATGCACCATTTTGCGCTGGTGCATCCGGTACACCAGGTGTTCCAGGTCCGGGAAAAAATTGGACGGAATCTCCTCGGTCCGCACACCACGAAGGGTTGTACCGTTGACGTACCGATATCCCAGGGCCCGGTCGTCGCGGAGAAAAGGATTTTCCGGTATCCCGTCAATGCCCTGGAGGCGGACCAGGGCCCGGTATTCGCGCATTACCATCCACCGTCCCCAGGTTTGGGATACCAGCGGCGGGCATCCGGAAAAATCCTTGACCACCCATTTGCTGCCCCGCGCAGAAAAGCAAAACAAATCCGCATTTGCCCACCTGCCTTTTGACAGCAATTCCAGTTGATGCGGATCTGTTTCGGATATCGGACTTCGCTGCTTCATGATCTGGTTTCCAGTTTTGTTTCCAGGAGTTTACGACGCAGCAGCGCAACAAAGCCGGACTCGTCATTGTTTAAAAACCGCATTTCCACACCCATTACCACCAGGGGAAGGCCTGCGGGCAGCCGGCCGGCAATGCGGACATAGTCTTTTTCCGTGGTTATCAGGCAGTCTGCGGACGCAGATATGGCCTTTTGTTCAATTTGCTCCAAATCCCTGGTGGAGTAGCAATAATGATCCGGATACGGTGAAAAACCCGCCAATGAACCAACATATCCCGAGAGCGTGTTTAAAAACTCCTGGTTTCGGGCAATTCCGGAAAAAGCAAAAACCCTTGCGGCACCCAGGAAGGACAACTGCTCAGAACCTTCCCGGCCTGAAAATTCCTTTCCCAAACAATCGCTTTGCCCATAAATACCGGACAAAAACGGAACATGGTCGGCGCAAAACACAGGGACATGCCCGGAAATCTCCCGCGGCAAACTTTCGCCGGCCTCCCGGCTGGGGCTGCGGGTTAAAATCACGGCATCAGCTCGCTTAAGGCCGGAGACAGGCTCCCTGAGGCTCCCCCGGGGCAGCACATGCCGGTTTCCCAGTGGATGGGCGGCATCAAGCAGCACCAGGTCCAGATCCCGGTGCAGCCGCCGATGCTGGAAAGCGTCATCTAAAACAATCACATCCGAATCAAAAGCCGCCACTGCCCGCATGCCGCTTTGGAACCGATTCCTGCCCACCAGTACCGGCACTCCCTTTAAAACACTGGCCATCATAAATGGCTCGTCTCCGGCTGTGGCACAATCGGCAAACAAATGATGCCCATCAGTGACCACAGCTCCGGCTTTTTCCGCCTTACCCCGGTATCCCCGGCTGATCACAGCGGGCCGGTAGCCCATCTGCCGCATCAGCCGGGCCATGTACAGGGCCATGGGGGTTTTGCCCGTACCCCCGGCGGTGATATTGCCAATGGAGATAACCGGACAGGGCAGGCGGCGAACCGATAAAAGCCCCTTGTCAAAGCCGCTGTTGCGAAGCGACACAGCTCCGCCGTAAATCCTTGAGGCCGCATAAAGCAATCGGCTCAGTGCATCCGGATTGCTGTGACGGTGATCGGCTCTCACAACACCGGCCTTGTGTTTTATTTTTTGAAACATGTTCTTTCTTCAGCTGTCCGCATCTATTCCAGGTTCAACAACATCACAGCCGTGGCCAGGCCAAACATTGCGTTGGCACACCAGGGCGCCAGCCACGCCGGCAGCATTCCGCCATAACCCAGGGACAAGCAAAAACTATAAACCGACCAATATACAAAGGCAATGATAATGCCGTATGCAAAACTCACTGCCATGCCATCACGGGTCGTGCCGCCCAGGGCAACGGCGGCTCCCATCAAACTCATTATCAGGCATACAAGGGGGAAAGCGGTCTTGGCATGAAAGTCCACCCGGTAACGGGTGGCGTCATAGCCTTCGGACTCGGCCTTTTGGAGATACCGGCCCAGGGCGATAAAATTCATCTCCCCGGCCTCCCGGGCCTTCCTTTTGAAATCTTCCGGGGACACCGCCAGATCCAACTGCTTTTGATCGTACTGCCGGACCTGCGGTGAACCTTTGAACTCAGGACCCCCGTCTTTGGCCGCACCACTTCTGAAGAATTGTTCCATGCCGCCGGTCAGTTTCCAGCGGCCCTGATGATACTGAGCAGACAAAGCATCGACCCGGCGCACCAGATTAAAGTCCCGGTCCAGAAAATAAATGGTCATCCCGGAAAACGTTTCATCCCCGGGATGATAATATTTCACATGCACAATGTTCTGCCCTGAGCGGATCCAGATATTTTCCCGGGGCACCGTACGGGGTGACCCATCGCCGGCCTCGGCAATCCGGTTGGCTTCTGAAACGCTGATGGGCACCACCACCTCAGAGAACATAAACAAGATCACCGATACCAGCGCACCCAAGGCCGCAACCGGCACCAGAAGGTAAAACACGCTGATACCGCTGCTTTTCAGCGCAATGATTTCATTGTTTTTGTTCATCAGGCCAAAGATGATCAAAACGGTCAGCAACACCCCCACAGGAGTAATCTGGGATACGATCAGGGGAATTTTGAGCAGGAAAAAAAACGCAATCTCCGCCACCGGCACCTGATCTTCAATGAAGTTGTCGATCCGTCCCAGAAAATCCACTGACAGGTAAATGGCCACCACCATGACCAGGACCATGGAAAAATATCGCACAAAAGCGGCGGTAATATATCGATGGATAATGCTCATGGCTTTCTCCTGCCCGGAAAAACCTTACGGATGCGGCCGGCTGTAAGAGCAAACCCGGACAGCAGACCGACCGGCTCATCTTTTGCCGTCTTTACCAGCATATAAAGCCCCAGAACGCCCATGATCCCGTTTGGCGCCCATAAGCCGATTGCCGGATGAAACCGGCCGCTTTCACCAAGCACTGTGCCGGCTGACAAAAGCAGATAATAGATCAAAAAGCAGAGCAGCCCCATACCCAGGCCGGCTGACTTCCTGGCCGACACGGACATGACCCCCAGGGGCAGGGCCAGA
>JAGTVF010000330.1 GCA_018224315.1 Desulfobacterales bacterium
AAAGCATATCCTTAAGGGGAATCATGGTGGGATGCACCCGGGCCTCGACGCTTTGGCCGTCAAACTTGGTGATGGCCAGCAGTTTGATGGCGTATCCGCACTGGGCCGCAAATTCGATGTCCATTGGGGTGATTTTCGAGATTCCCTCAATGTGGATATCATCGTAGTTGATCTCCATGCCGAATGCAATGGCCGATAAGATCGCCAGCTTGTGCGCCGTGTCAAACCCGTCCACGTCCAAAGACGGATCGGCCTCGGCATAGCCCTCGGCCTTGGCCAGGTCCAGGGCCTGCTCAAAGGACATGCCTTCCCGGGTGATCCGGGTGAGAATGTAATTGCAGGTGCCGTTTAAAATGCCGGTGACCGCCTGGATGCGGTTGCCCGCCAAAGATTCCCGGATGGTTTTGATAATGGGCATACACCCGCCAACGCTGGCCTCGTAAGCCAGGGCCACGCCTTTTTCCGCGGCCATCCGGAAAAGCTGGTTCCCATGGGAGGCCAGCAGGGCCTTGTTGGCGGTCACCACGTGCTTGCCGTTTTCAATGCACCGGGAAATGAGCTGCCGGGCAATGTCGATTCCCCCGATCATCTCCAGGACAATATCGATTTCCGGGTCATTGACGACTTGCTCGGGATCGGTTGTCAGCACGCCCGGGGCAAAGTTCATGCCCCGGTCCCGGGTGATGTCTAAGTCCGCTGCTTTTTTGAGCACCAGCTCGGCGCCCAGCCGGGCGCTGATCACGTCGCTGTTTTCCGCAAGCATCCGGGCAATGCCGGTGCCCACGGTTCCGAGTCCGAGAATTCCGATATGGATTTGCTTCATGTTTTTCACCAACCTGCTTCTAAAGGGACTTTTTAATGCCCCGGACGGCCTGTTTGATGCGCATGTTGTTTTCAATCAGGGCAAAGCGGACGTATTCGTCTCCGTATTCGCCGAATCCCACTCCGGGCGAGACCGCCACCCGTGCCTCCCGGATCAGTTTTTTGGAAAATTCCAGGGATCCCATTTTCCGGAAAGGTTCGGGAATCCGGCCCCATACAAACATGGTGGCCTTTGGCGGGGGGATTTCCCATCCGGCCCGGGAAAGGCCCTGAATAAGTGCATCCCGGCGGGCTTTGTAAATATCGCAGGTTTCGGTCACGCACTCCTGGGGGCCGTTTAGGGCGATGATGCTGGCGATCTGGATGGGCTGGAATATCCCGTAATCCAGATAGCTTTTGATGCGCTTTAGCGCGGCAACCGCTTCCGTGTTGCCCACGCAGAAGCCCACCCGCCATCCGGGCATGTTGTAGCTTTTGGAAAGGGAGAAAAACTCCACGCCCACATCTTTGGCCCCTTTGGCCTGCAGAAAACTTGGCGGCTTGTAGCCGTCAAACACGATATCGGCATAAGCCATATCATGGATGACCAGTATGTCGTGCTCCTTTGCAAAATCCACGATCTTTTGAAAAAAATCGAGATCCACGGTTTCAGTGGTGGGATTGTGCGGAAAGCAAATCACCATGACCTTGGGCTTGGGCCAGGTGTGCTTGGTGGCGGTCACGAGGTTTTCGAAGAAATCCGTGTCCGGCCCCAGGGGCACGTAGCGCACATCCGCCCCGGAGATAATGGCGGAATAGGGGTGGATGGGATATGTGGGGTTGGGGGAAAGCACCACGTCACCGGGCCCGACCGTGACCAGCATCAAATGAGAGATTCCTTCTTTTGCTCCGATGGTGGCAATGGCTTCTGTCTGGTAGTCGATATCCACATCATAGCGGCGTTTATACCAGTCTGCTATGGCCATGCGCAGCTTTCTGATGCCCATTGATGCGGAGTAACGGTGGTTGTGGGGCTTCTGGGCGGCTTCCACGAGTTTGTCCACAATATGGTCGGGCGTTCCGAGATCCGGATTGCCCATGCCCAAATCCACGATATCTTCACCCGCATGCCGCAGCTCCATTTTCAGTTCGTTGACAGCGGCAAAAACATACGGCGGCAGGCGGTTTAATCTGGCAAATGGTTTCATGTTCACCTCGTTTGTAATACCCGTTGTGTAAAGGACGATGTTGTGTTTGAATACACCACATGGCAGGGCTTGTCAAAAATTTTGTTTTGACTTTTATTTGCATTTCAGATATAAGTTATATTTTTTAAACTATTGACCTTACTTTTCTAAAATGTTTTCAGCAGCCCCGTAAACGGTAAATTTTGAAAGCCAATTTCTGCAGTTTTTTTGGAAATTTTCCGGGGATTTCTGCGGAAAATTTTGTTCCGGGCTGCCGGGGGGGCAGCAGAATGTCTTTTTTTTACCAACCCACCGAAATCCAACAAGGATACAGGGATACTACAAGATGCCAAGTTCTGAGGGCTCTTCCACCTACGCGGCCGCAGGTGTGAATATCGAAAAGGCAAACGAGTTTGTGGATGCAGTCAAAAAAATCGCATCCCAGACCCCGCGAACTGGTGTAATGGGTGAAATCGGCGGTTTTGGCGGTCTTTATTCGTTAAAGACCGGCGATTACCAGAACCCGGTTCTGGTCAGCTCCACCGACGG
>JAGTVF010000331.1 GCA_018224315.1 Desulfobacterales bacterium
ATTTGCGGACGTGAAAAACCATCTTTCCACCAAACGGCTCAGAGAGCGAATGAAAACCGATGTTTTTTACTGGCACGGGTATACCTCCATTTACGTAAACGGCCAATGGGTCAAGGCCACCCCGGCTTTCAATATTGAGCTGTGCAAAAAATTTTCCCTCAAGCCCCTGGAGTTTGACGCAACAGCCGATTCCATCTACCACCCGTTTGACCTTTCGGGCAACCGGCACATGGAATATGTAAATGAGCGCGGCGAATTTGCAGATGTTCCATTAAATCTTATTATTGAAACTTTCCTGGAAAAATACCCGGAAGCGGGTGATGCGTGGTTAAACGCGGATTTTGACCGGGATGTGGCCCGGGAGACCGGGGCAGAAAGGAAATGAGAAACCACAACCGGAGGCGCGGATATGAATGCGATAAACCCAAACAGCCTTGCAGATATTGAATTTCAGGTGCGATGGATCAGCCCCGAGGCCAAACACACGGACAGTTCCCTGGTCATGGTCAATTTCTGGCGAGATCTGCTGCCGGATGCCATCTATGAAGGGCTCATGGGTGCAGGCATTGGTGATGAAAAAATCTTTGGGTTTGCGGCCGGCGAAGTGATCGCCGCCCCTGATCCAAATCAAACCATCCGCACAGACCGGAAAAATTTTGATGAAACCCGCGCTGTGCCCGCATTCGGGCGGTTTTATCCCCAGGGTGTGCTCAGGGACGTCTACAATGTGTTTCCACAAAACATTTCGCCCATGCGCTGTACCGGAGTGGATGAAAAAAGCGTGGACATTGATTTCAATCATCCCCTGGCCGGATATGATCCGGAAATCACCGCCCGGGTACACACCATCTATGACAAACCCTTTGACCGGGGCGGCAACTGCCGGCTTTTCATGGACGAAATTGCCAGTGGTCCGGGCATGCAGGCCCGATGCCAGGGCATGCCCACGGATTTTTTTCATGACAAGGCCTTCTGCCGCACCGATGAGACAGAAGATGCCGGATTTTATGAAAGCCCAAGGCTGGTTCAGCATCTGGACCAGCGGGCCATTGAAAGCATATCTGCCATCTACAGCCGGTTCATCACCCCGGAGATGCACGTGCTGGACCTGATGAGCAGCTGGCAGTCCCATATTGATGAATCAACTGGTTTTCAAAAAATGACCGGCCTGGGAATGAATGAAGATGAACTTGCAAAAAATGCCCGGCTAACCGATTACCTTGTGCATGACCTCAACAAGAACCCGCACCTGCCCTTTGACGACCAAAGTTTTGATTTGATTATCTGCACTGCATCCGTGGAATACCTGACCTATCCGCTGTCTGTATTCAAAGATGCCGCCCGGGTGCTCAAATCCGGGGGCGTGATGATCCAGACCTTTTCCAACCGGTGGTTCCCGCCCAAAGCCATCCGGCTGTGGACCGAGCTTCACGAGTTTGAGCGCATGGGCCTGGTAAAGGAATATTTCCTGCAGTCCGGATCCTTTTCCCGCATCCACACCCTTTCCTCCCGGGGCTGGGACCGGCCTGAAACAGACAAATATTACCCGGACATGCCCCAATCCGATCCGGTGTTTGCCGTATGGGCCGGGGTGTAGGGCCGGCCCTTATCCCTACGTGAAATTCTGAGAAATCGCGCGTAACGCAGATATTGAACTTTTACGGCGCCATCAAGGATTGGCTTGCAATTGCAAGTTGCACAATGATATGGAACAGGCGCACATTGTAAAAAAGACGCACGGCCCAATGGACGACAAATGAAAATTCTGCGATTTACAGACAGTGAAGGCATTGTCCGGCTCGGTACCAATCCGGCAGACGGCATGGCAACGGAACTGATTGCGGCAGGCAACAAAGGCTATGAGCCAACCGGTCAGCTGCGGGCAATTCATTCTTTTCTTGCCCCTGTGGATCCGGCGGCCATTATCTGCATCGGGCTCAATTACCGGGAGCATGCCAGGGAAACCGGACTGGAACTGCCCCGCTACCCGGTGGTGTTTATGAAAAATCCGGCCGCTGCCACCGGTCACGACCAGCCCGTTGTCCTGCCTGAATCTTGCAGAAAAAAGGCCCAGACCGATTATGAAGCCGAACTGGCCGTGATCATCGGCCGGCCGGCCAAAAATGTCCGCCTCAGCGACGCCCTGTCTTATGTCAAGGGCTACACCGTTGGAAATGACATTTCCGCCCGGTCCTGGCAGAAGCATGCCGGGGGCGGCCAGTGGGTTCGCGGAAAAAGCTTTGACACATTCTGTCCCCTGGGACCGGTGATGGTCACACCCGATGAAATCCCGGATCCCGACACCCTTGCCATCACCTGCCGGGTCAACGGGCAGACCCTTCAGCAAAGCAATACCTCGGACATGATTTTTGGCGTATCCGAGCTGATTGCCTATCTTTCAGAAGACACCACCTTGCTGCCCGACACGGTGATTTTAACCGGCACGCCCAGTGGTGTGGGCTTCACCCGAAATCCGCCGGTATTTCTTTCACCCGGCGACCGGCTGGAAACAGAAATTGATAAAATCGGGACCCTGGTCAATGCCGTCAGATAACAGGCATTGTACACGGCCAAGCATCAGGGCCGCAACTGCTGCTCCGTCTGGGCCAAAGCCTAATTTCCACAGCGCCAGCAGCACGGATCCGGATCATTGAAAACATCCCCGCCCGCGCCGTGGACAACAGCCATGCAAACCCCGCATACCGGACGAATCAAACATTTTGCACAAGCCGCAGATCCGCCTCGGTATTGGC
>JAGTVF010000332.1 GCA_018224315.1 Desulfobacterales bacterium
GACGCATTGTCGAGCTGGTGGATGCCCTGCAGGGAAGAGCGCATGTCGGTCCACTTGTGATCAATACCCGTGTAGGTAAAGCGGAAGTTTCCGGCATCGGCTTTGGGGTTGCGCCTTATGCGAAAATCCCTTCCTTTTCGGAAAACCGGCGCATTGTTTTGCGCTGCTGTTTTTTCAACAACCTCGATGGCCGATTTCTGGTGCACCCCGGTGATCACGGGGGTATTGGGCTTGATGATCCCGGCTTTTTCCCCGGTGATCTGGGCGATGGTGCTGCCCAGGTAAAACCGGTGTTCCAGGGAAATGTTGGAAATGATGCACAGCCTGGGCTGCAGGATGTTTGTGGCATCCATGCGCCCGCCCATGCCGGTTTCAATCACGGCCCAGTCCACATCGGCCCGGGCAAAGGCGTATAGCGCCATGGCCGTGGTGTACTCGAAAAAGGTGGCTTCCCGCTCTTTCGGGGCCGCAGCCCTGGCAGCATGCCAGGCATTGACCACTTCCTGATCGGATATGTATTGGTTGTTGATGCAGATGCGTTCATTAAAGCGCACCAGGTGGGGTGATGTGTAAAGCCCCACCCTCAGCCCCGCCGCCTGCAGTATGGCTGCCAGGGCAGAGGCAATGGAGCCCTTGCCGTTGGTGCCGGCCACGTGAATGCAGGCAAATTTGCGTTCCGGCCGGCCCAGGCCGTCGAGCATGGCGTCAATGATATCAAGGCCCAGCTTGATGCCGAACCGGCGAAGGCCAAACATTTCTGCCAGGCATTGGTCATATTGGCTTTGGGTCATGGATTTTTCCCGTTACAGGTGCGTAAAAAACCCGGAAGCCGTCAGGGTCTTCCGGGTTTTTTGATCAATATGGCACTTTTCATTTTCGTGCTTCGGTCCTGCCGGCATCAAGATCTGCGGGTGCGCATCCGCTTTTTGGCTTCTGCAATCCGCTGCCGCCGCTGGGCTTCACGTTTCTTGCGGCGTCTGTACTCGCTGGGTTTTTCGTAGTTCTTCTTGAGTCGCAGACGCTTGAACAGACCATCGTTCTGGATTTTTTTCTTGAGAATGCGCATGGCCTTTTCAAGGTCGTTGTCTTCCACTTTGACCGCGATTTCCTTCAAATATTCCAACCCCCTTTACAAAGAAATTTAGTTACGCTGTATTTTAATATTTTTTACAAAAATATAAAACCTTCGTGGACCATGCCGTGGGCTTGCGGCTGGTTCGGATCTGACGCCGGTTTATCTGTGACAATGTTACTTGGGAAGCTTGGAGACCAGTTCGTCTGCCACTTCCCTGACGCTGTTTTTACCGTCTAGGGTGAGATAGCTCATGGACGGATCATTTTCCGCCAGATCCCGGAAATAATAGGCTGCTGCCAGTGTGCCGGTTTCAGCGTCATAATAGATGCCGTGGCGTTTGTCAATGGCGGCTTCATCCTGGTCATCGGAGCGGGTCTGCAGCTCCCCGCCGCACACCCGGCACTTGTCGCCGTCGGGCTTGATGGCGTCGATGAAGATGTTGTTGGGATGGTTGTTGTCATTGACGCACAGACGGCGGCCCATGATGCGGTTTTTGGCGATTTCCCGGTCCAGCTCGATTTCCACAACGATATCGAGGTTCATGCCGGCTTCTTTGAGGGCTTCATTGAGCTTGATTGCCTGGTTTTTGTTTCTCGGAAAACCGTCGAGAAGCCAGCCGTTTTTGCAGTCGTCTTCCTTGAGCCTGTCGAGAATCATGGGGATGGTGATGTCATCGGGCACCAGCTCGCCCTTGTCAATATAGGCCTTGGCCTGTTTGCCCATTTCCGTGCCGCCCTTGATGTTTTCGCGGAAAATCGCCCCGGATTCAATGTGCGGGGTTTGGAACTTTTCCTTGAGAATGGCTCCCTGTGTGCCTTTTCCGCTCCCGTTGGGTCCGAAAAACAAAATGTTCATCGTCTTTTTCTCCTTTTGCCCAAGGTTGATGTCAAAAACATGCGGTTCAATACAGTATCGCTACGTCAGATTGCATTTTATCCGTTCGCAAAATTTTTTTATATATTAAATTGGTGGCATTATGTCAAGCATCCTTTTGAGTTTCAACGATTTTCCGGGCCAGTTCCAGGGCCTGGTCCCGGGAGGTAATATCACCGGCCAGCCGGCCTTCTTCAACCCTGTCCAGGATGGTGGCAAACAGGGGAGAAGGGCAAAGCCCCAGTTCATGGATCAGGTCATGGCCCTTGAGCAGCCGGGGACGCTGCCGGGCCGGCAGGTGCCTGGTGAAGTAGCGCTGCAGGAGGCCGGCGGCAAAATCCATAAATTGTGTATCCGCGTGTTCTTTTTTGCCGGTCATGTCAGCGGCTGCCAGCAATAGCAGATCCGGGGTACGGGGCCGGGTTTTGATGAAAAACCGGGTCACGGCCCGGGTGGTGAGTGCCTCTCGCTGTTGGGCCCTGTAGAGAAAAAGCGGCCGGAGGTGATGGTGGATCAAAAAGGTCACATAGCCGGCATCCGCGCAGGAAAATTTCAGGCGGCGGCAGATCTGTCCGGCCATTTGCGCCCCGGCCCCGGGGTGATGATAAAAATGAATGCGGCCCTGGTTATCTGCTGTTCGGGTCTGCGGCTTTCCGATATCATGGAGCAGGGCAGCATGCTTGAGCAATTCTGTGGCCGCCGGCATGCTCAGCAGCTGCTTGTTGGTCTGGTTTGGCGTGAGGGCAGGGCGGTTTTGGTGCAGCATCTGCTCCAGGCCCTTGTATACCGCCATGGTGTGGTCAAATACGTCAAATTCGTGGTGCCGGTTCTGTCCGCAGTTTTTCAGGGCTTCGATTTCCGGAAACAGGCTTCCCAGAAGTCCGGCCTGGTCCATCAGTGAAATCCATTGTGCCGAATCCGGTGTCCGGAGAATTTTTTGCCATTCATCCCGGATTCGCTCGCCGGCCACCTGCCGGATTTGTCCGGCTTTTTCGGAAACCGCTGCAAGCGTTTCCGGGTCAATGGAGAATCCGAGGATTGCGGCCATGCGAAAGGCCCGCAACAGGCGCAGGGGATCGTCATCCAAAACCTTTTTGCCGGTCATGCGGATCACCTGGCGTTCAAGGTCGTTTCGGCCACCGGCGGGATCAATGAGGCGGCCGGCGGGCAGGGACAGGGCCATGGCATTGACCGTAAAATCCCTGCGCAACAGATCTTCGGAAATGGTTTGCCCCTGGATGGCAGCAATGTCAAAAATCCGGCCGGCGCTGACCACCCGGTGGATGATTTGCTTTTTTTTGCCCAAAACCACGACCCGGCTGCCTTCCGCTTCGGCAATGGCACGGGCCAGGCCGGCGGGGTCGTGTTCCACGGCCAGGTCCCAGTCGGCGAAAGGTCGGCAAAGGAGCTGGTCCCGGACGCTTCCCCCGACCAGCCAGGTCCCGGATTGTTGCGGAATCTGTGAAAGAAGCGGCTGCGGGAGAAATTTGGTATTGATCAAAGGCATTTTTTCATATAGAGAAATATTCTTTTTGCATTTTCGTGTTGTTTGCCCGGGGCGACGACCCGCTTTCGGACCGGATCATTGATTCATAGCTCAAAAACAGGGTGCGTGCAATGGGTAGACAACAGACATCTCCGGGACAACCCTGCCCGCTGATCAAAATCGGGGTAACCGGGGGGGTGGGTTCCGGCAAATCCCTGGTTTGCCGGCGGCTGCAGGAGTCGGGCATACCCGTTGCCAGCGCGGACCAGCTGGCCAGGCAGGCGGTTGAGCCCCATACCCGGGCCCACAAACAGATTGTAAAGCGGTTCGGCAAAGACCTTCTTTCGGCTGACGGCACCATTGACCGGCCCAGGCTGCGCCAGATCATCACGCAGGACGAGATTGCCCGCAAGGACCTTGAAAGCTATGTCCATCCTGAGGTGGGCGTGCAAATGCAGGAACATTTCCGGTCTGCGGCCGCACAGGGCGCATGGCTGGCTGCAGTGGAAGTTCCCCTGCTGTTTGAAGCCGGCCTTCAGGATTTGTTTGACGCCGTGATCCTGGTTTCCGGGGACCATAACGTCCGTATTGACCGGATCATGAAGCGCGACAATGTGAGCCGGCAGCAGGCCGAAGCCCTGATGCACATTCAGATGGATGAAGCCCAAAAGCGGCGGATGTCCGATTTTATCATTGAAAACAACGGAAGCATTGACGAAATGCATCGCCAGGTGGACCGGGTTCTGGAAAAACTTGCGGCAAAGTATAAAAAAATAGGCGAAAATGGTTGACAGGGCTTTTTATCTGACTTATTTGTAGACAAAACGGCCTGTCTCCCGGACGTTTGTTTTGCGCGAATCCTTCTTCAACATCTTAAAAACCAATCAGGCCTCATATTACCTAAAGTTTTAAGAAAATACATAACCTTTATATCCGGTTTTGCAGCTTGCCTGTTGCTCGTTTTACAGTTCTGCCGTTGTTGCCGGCAATGCCCAGAGCTTCCAACATCCGGCTCCACCCGGGTGAAACGCCGCAGGATCACTGCACGCCTGACATACAACCCAATTTTGAAATGAATCGGAGAAAACACAGGAATGAGATTACATGAACATTGTTGAACTGAAAAACAAAAAAATCAATGAACTGGCCCGGATGGCCAAGACGTTTAACATTGAAAACGTCGGCCGGATGCGCAAGCAGGAGCTGATTTTTTCGCTGCTTCAGGCCCACATTGAAAAAAACGGCCTCATCTACGGAGAAGGCACCCTGGAAATCCTTCCCGACGGTTTCGGGTTTCTGCGGTCCCATGACTGCAATTATCTTCCCGGCCCGGATGATATCTATGTGTCGCCTTCCCAGATCCGCCGGTTCAGCCTCAAGACCGGGGACACGGTCTCCGGCCAGATTCGCCAGCCAAAAGATTCAGAACGTTACTTTGCCCTGCTCAAGGTCGAAGCCATCAACTTCGAGGAGCCGGATTCAGCCAGGGACAAGATCCTGTTTGATAACCTCACCCCTCTGTTTCCGGAAAAAAAGGTCAAGCTTGAGCGGGAGCCGGACAATTACTCCATGCGGATCATGGACCTGATGACCCCCCTGGGATTCGGCCAGCGCGGGCTGATCGTCTCCCCGCCGCGCACGGGCAAGACCATGCTGCTCAAAAACATTGCCAACAGCATCATTGGCAACCACAAAAACGTGGTTCCCTTTGTGGTGCTCATTGACGAACGGCCCGAAGAGGTCACTGACATGCAGCGCTCCGTGGATGCCGAAGTGGTTTCCTCAACCTTTGACGAGCCGGCCGAGCGTCATGTGCAGGTGGCTGAAATGGTGGCCGAAAAGGCCAAGCGCCTGGTGGAGCACAAAAAAAACGTGGTGATCCTGCTCGACAGCATCACCCGTTTGGCCAGGGCCTACAACATGACCGTGCCATCGAGCGGCAAGCTGCTTTCCGGCGGCGTGGACGCCAATGCCCTGCACCGGCCCAAGCGGTTTTTCGGCGCTGCCCGAAATATCGAGGAGGGCGGCAGCCTTACGGTGATTGCCACGGCCCTGATCGATACGGGAAGCCGCATGGACGAGGTGCTTTTGGAGGCATTGAAGGGCACGGGCAACATGGAGCTGCACCTGGACCGCAAACTTTCTGACCGGCGCATGTACCCGGCCATTGACATCAACCGTTCCGGCACCCGCAAGGAAGAACTGCTGCTTGATGCCGACGCTCTCAACCGGGTCTGGATCCTGCGCAAGCTGCTTTCGCCCTTAAATCCTATTGACAGTCTTGAATTTTTGCTCGATAAGATGAAGGGCACGAAAACCAACAAGGAATTTCTCGACGCCATGAATTCCTGAAAACCTTGAACTTTGAAGATTGAACCCTGAACCAACGCTGAGGTGTTTGAAATGAAAAAAGAGATTCATCCGGAATACAAAACCACCACCATCCGGTGTGCCTGCGGCAACGAGGTGACCGTCGGCTCCACCCGGGAGGATATCTCCGTTGAAATCTGTTCCCAGTGCCATCCGTTTTATACCGGCAAGCAGAAACTGGTGGACTCGGCCGGCCGCATTGAGCGGTTCCGTCGCAAATATGCCAAATTTCAGCAAAACAACAAGAAGTAACCAGGATTTAAGCGGTTCATGTTAGAACGACTCGACGGCATAGAAAGACGCTACCAGGAGCTTGAAAGCCTGCTTAGTGACCCGGAAGTGGTGGGCAACCGCGAACTGTATCCCAAATATGTTCGCGAACATTCCGAGCTGGGAAAGATCGTGGAGGTCTACCGGGAATACGACCGGATATGCCAGGAGCTTGACCAGAGCCGGGAGCTGCTTTCCGATCAGGACCCGGAGATAAAGGAACTGGCCAGAAACGAGATCGACAGTCTTGAACAGCAAAAGGACCGCCTGGAGCAGGATCTCAAAAAGCTGCTGATTCCCAAAGATCCCAATGACGACAAAAACGTGATCCTGGAAATCCGGGCGGGCACGGGCGGCGAGGAAGCCGGCCTTTTTGCCAATGATTTGTTTCGCATGTACACGCGCTATGCCGAAGCCAAGAACTGGAAAATCGAGTTAATGGACGCCAGCTGGAACGACTCGGGCGGGATCAAGGAAGTCATTGCCATGGTCAAGGGTCAGGGGGCCTACAGCCACCTGAAATATGAAAGCGGCACCCACCGGGTCCAGCGCGTTCCGGCCACCGAGGCCCAGGGGCGGATTCACACCTCTGCTGTGACCGTGGCGGTACTGCCTGAAGCCGAGGATGTGGAAGTCCACATCGATCCCAGTGAAATCCACGTGGATGTATTCCGCTCCAGCGGACCGGGGGGCCAGTCGGTGAATACTACGGATTCCGCGGTTCGCCTCACGCACCTGCCCAGCGGACTGGTCGTGATCTGCCAGGATGAAAAGTCCCAGCACAAAAACAAGGCCAAGGCCATGAAAGTGCTGCGCGCCCGGCTCTTTGACATTCAGCTCCAGGAGCAGAACGACAAGATTTCCCAGCAGCGGCGCAACCAGGTGGGCAGTGGCGACCGCAGCGAGCGGATCCGCACTTATAATTTCCCCCAGGGCCGGGTGACCGACCACCGCATCGGCCTGACCCTTTATAAGCTGGAACAGGTGCTTCAGGGGGCTTTGGACGAAATCATCGACGAGCTGGCCACTTTTTATCAGGCGCAGGCATTACAAAATGAGCAATCCCAGTCCCCGGAAACCACCCACATGGACCGTGCTTGACGCCCTTCAGTGGACAGCCGGATATTTTGACACCCATGGAATCGATTCTCCCCGACTGACCGCAGAGATTTTGCTGGCCGCGGTAATGCAAACCACGCGCATTGATCTTTACATGCGCCATGATCAGCCCCTGGCCGGGGAGGAACTGGCCGCATTCCGTGAGATGATCCGCCGGCGGGTGAGACACGAGCCGGTGGCCTATATTCTTGGTGAAAAAGAATTTCTGGGCTGCAGCTTTACCATTACACCTGATGTGCTCATCCCCAGGCCCGAAACCGAGCACCTGGTGGAAGCCGCCCTGGAGCGCCTGCCGGAAAATCAAGATCGCAGCCGAAGGGTCCTGGACCTGGGCACCGGCTCCGGGGCCATTATTGTCTGTCTTGCCGCAAAAAGGCCCGGCAACCGCTATTTTGCCATGGACCGATCATTTTCCGCCCTGCAGGTGGCCCGAAAAAACGCCGCAGCCCACGGGGTGGCCCATCTCATTGATTTTTTCACCGGAAACTGGTTTTCCGCCGTCAGGGACGCGGAGGCCGGTTTTGACATGATTGTTTCCAATCCGCCTTATATCCCGTCAGCTCAGCTCGGGGGCCTGCAGCCGGAAGTGGGCCAATATGAACCCCGTATGGCATTGGACGGGGCCGATGACGGGCTTTCTGCCATCGCCCAACTCGTGGCCAGGGCCCCGGCTTATTTGGCTGCCAGGGGCTTTTTGCTCATGGAAATCGGCTGGGATCAAAAATCGGCGGTTGAAAAACTTTGCCTGGAGGCAGGGGCTTATGAGCCGGCCCGGTTTGTGCGTGATTACGGGGGACATGACCGGGTGGCGGTCCTGCAGAAAAAATCCGGTTAAGAAAAAATATTGCAGACCCGGCCGCGTTTTGCTATAGATACCCAATTTATGAATTAACGACGCACGCCCTTTGACCGGCCGCCTCGGTGCTTTTGCATAAAGTCGGCGGCCGGGAGGATAAGGGCGGTGGAATCCAAAACCGAAGCAAAAGGAGTGTTGTCAATGGCCTATGTAACCATGAAAGAACTGCTTGAATCCGGTGTCCATTTCGGCCACCAGACCCGCCGCTGGAACCCCAAGATGAAAAAATACATTTTCGGGGCCAGAAACGGCATCTACATCGTTGATCTGCAGCAGACGGTCCGGATGTTTAAGACCGCCTATGATTTCGTGGCCAACACGGTGGCAAACGGCAAAAGCGTGCTGTTTGTGGGCACCAAGAAGCAGGCCCGGGAATCGGTCTACGAGGAGGCCAACCGGTGTGAAATGTATTATGTTCACAACCGCTGGATCGGCGGCATGCTCACCAACTTTCCCACCGTCAAAAAGAGCATCGAGCGGCTCAATTATCTCAATACCATCGAAAATGACGGATCCATTAACCTGTATCCCAAAAAGGAACGGGTGAAAATGCTAAAAGAACGGGCCAAGCTTGACAGCAACCTTGGCGGTATCCGCACAATGAAATCGCTTCCCGGCGCTATGTTTGTGGTGGATCCCAAAAAGGAGGCCATTGCCGTGCGCGAAGGGCTCCGTCTGGGCATCCCCGTGGTGTCCGTGGTGGACACCAATTGTGATCCGGATCTCATTGATTATGTGATCCCCGGCAATGATGACGCGATCCGCTCAATCCGGCTGATCACCTCCCGGATCGCTGATGCCGCCATTGAAGGCGCCCAGCACAGGGAAGAGAAAATGCAGGCCGAAAAAGACAAGCAGGCCGAGGAAGCCCAGATGCAGGCGGCCGGAAAGGCCGAACGCCGCGTGGAGACCCAGGATGAACAAGGGCCGGTGGTGGAAGTGATTCGCAAGGCATCCGCGGCCAAACCCCAGACACCGGCTCCGGAATCGGAACAATCTGAAGAAGCTGTGAATACAGGAGAGTAATGATGGCAACAATTAGTGCTGATATGGTAAAACAACTCCGCGACCGTTCGGGCGCGGGGATTATGGATTGCAAGGAGGCCCTGAGCGAGTGCGACGGGGATATGGAAAAGGCCGCGGATTACCTTCGTAAAAAAGGCCTGGCCACGGCCAAAAAACGCTCCGGGAAAGTGGCCGGCGACGGCGTGATCCAGTCCTACATACACATGGGCGGCAAGATCGGGGTGCTCGTGGAAGTCAACTGCGAAACCGATTTTGTGGCCAAGACCGATGAATTCAAGGAATTTGCCAAAAACATCGCCATGCACATTGCCGCCTCCAGTCCCCTTGGCGTGGTTCCCGAAGACATCCCCGCAGACGTGGCCGAGCGTGAAAGGGAAATTTATCGCCAGCAGGTACTGGAAATGGGCAAGCCCGAAAATGTAGCCGAAAAAATCGTCGACGGCAAGATGAACAAGTTTTACAAGGAATCCTGCCTGATGAACCAGCTCTACATCCGGGATACCAATTTGACCATCTCAGATGTGTTAAACGAGATGATTGCCAAGACCGGTGAAAAAATCACCATTAACCGGTTTGCCCGTTTTCAGATCGGAGAAAGCTGAAAATTTTGAATCAGGCCAAATACCAGCGCGTATTACTGAAGCTCAGCGGCGAAGCCCTGATGGGCGACGGCAACTACGGCATCCACCCCGACACCCTTGGATATGTGGCCCGGGAGGTCAAATCCGCGGTGGATCTCGGGGTGGAAATGGCCGTGGTGGTCGGCGGCGGCAACATTTTCCGGGGTGTGGCCGGCAGCTCTCAGGGCATGGACCGGGCATCGGCCGATTATCTGGGCATGCTGGCCACCGTCATGAACAGCCTGGCCCTGCAGGAGGCCCTGGAAAAACTCGAAATTCCCACCCGGGTGCTTTCAGCCATATCCATGCACCAGGTGGCCGAGCCTTACATCCGCAGGCGGGCAGTCCGGCATCTGGAAAAAAAACGGGTGGTTTTATTTGCTGCAGGTACCGGCAATCCGTATTTCACAACGGATACCGCTGCTGTTTTGCGGGCGGCCGAGATTCACGCCGAAGTTCTGCTCAAGGCCACAAAGGTCGACGGTGTCTATGATATGGATCCCGTTGGCAACTCCGCTGCAAAATTTATCCGGGATATCGACTACATGACGGTTCTGGAAAAAAGGCTTCATGTAATGGATTCCACGGCCATTTCCCTGGCCATGGACAATCATCTGATGCTGGTGGTCTTCAATCTCAGGCAGAGCGGCAATATCCGCAATGTCATCTGCGGGGAGGCCATCGGCACACAGATTTGCGAACCCCGGAAGTAAGTTCTGTCAACCGGCAGATTTTTTCCCGGCGCCAATCCAAGACTGTTGTCAACCACAATACTTAAGGGCAATAAGCCATGATCGATTTGATTATCAGTGAAGCCAGCGAGAAAATGGACAAGTCGGTGGACTCCCTGAAAAAGGATCTGAAAAAAATCCGTACGGGACGGGCATCGCTGAGCCTGCTCGACGATGTTCGCGTCAATTACTACAACACGCCCACCCCGCTAAACCAGCTTGCGTCCCTGTCGGTGCCTGAAAGCCGCATGATCACCATTCAGCCCTGGGATCCTTCTGCGATCAAGGAGATTGAAAAGGCGATCATGAAGTCCAATCTCGGCCTCACGCCCTCCAGCGACGGCAAAATCATCCGCATTACCATGCCGCCGCTGACCGAAGACCGGCGCAAGGAGATTGTCAAACAGGTCAACAAAGTCTGCGAGGAATACCGGATCGCGGTGCGAAATATCCGCCGGGAGGCCAATGATTCGTTAAAAACCCTGAAAAAAGACGGTGATGCCTCAGAAGATGACGTGACCAAGGCCTTTGACGAAATCCAGAAGCTTACCGACGAGCATGTCAAACAGATAGACGACATGTATAAGGACAAGGAAAAGGAGATCCTTGAAGTCTGATGCTGCCGAAAACGCCGGGCTTGACCCCTCCAGGCTGCCTGTTCACGCGGCAGTGATCATGGACGGAAACGGCCGGTGGGCCCAAAAGCGGATGCTCAACCGGATCAAGGGCCATGAACGGGGGGCGGATACCGTTCGCGCGGTGGTGCGTGCCAGCCGCGAAATCGGCATCGCCTACCTTACCCTGTATGCCTTTTCCACAGAAAACTGGCAGCGGCCCAAATCCGAAGTCAAAGCCCTGATGACCCTTCTCAAGCGCTTTCTGGCATCCGAGCGCGAGGAGATGATCCAAAACAACATCCGACTTCAGGTCCTGGGCCAGACCCACCGGCTGCCCGAAGATGTGGTCCAGGGCCTGGCTGAAGTCACAGAGCAAACCCGCAACAATGACGGACTTTGCCTGTGTCTGGCCCTTTCCTACGGGGGGCGCACAGAAATTGTTCATGCCGCCCAAAATCTTGCCCGGCAGGTCAGAGACGGGCGCATGGACCCTGAAGACATCACCGAAGCGCTGTTTTCGCAAAATCTGTATACCGCCGGAATACCGGATCCGGAATTGCTGATCCGCACCAGTGGCGAATACCGGATCAGCAATTTTTTGTTATGGCAGATCGCCTATTCGGAGATTTTTGTAACACCCACCCTGTGGCCGGATTTTACCCGCGAGGAATTTATTGGCATCCTCAGGGATTTTCAAAAACGGGAGCGCCGTTTCGGCCAGGTTTCGGAGCAATGATGCCATAGGCGCGGATTTGCCCTGACCCCAAACCATCCGGGATCGTATTATGCACTTAAAGCGTTGGATCACCAGCATTATCGCTGTCCCCCTGCTGATTGCCCTGATTTTTTGGGCATCTTTGCCGGTTTTTGCCGCATTTATTTCCATTGTGGCGGCAGTGGCCCTTTATGAATATTTTTATATTGTTTTCCGGGAGGATCGCGGCCGCATATTTACGCCTGTTGCCTTGTCGGCAATGGCAGCCGCCATTGCGATGATCATGGCGGTGGCCTGGCTGCCGCCAGCCGGTCTGCCCTTTTTGGTGTTTCTGGGGCTTGCGGCCGCAGCACTGCTTTCCATGCAGGCATACAAAAAAGACCCCCGGATTATGGAAGCCGTAGCGCTTCAGGTCCAGGGGGTGGTTTATATCGGGCTGAGCCTGTCTATGCTGGTGCTGCTGCGTGCACAACCCCAGGGGCTGGCCTGGCTTTTTTTCGTTCTTTTTGTTGTGTTTCTCGGGGATGTGGGCGCATTTTACGTGGGCACCTACAAAGGGCGGCACAAGCTCAACGCCGCTATCAGCCCGGGCAAAACCATAGAAGGCGCCCTGGGCGGACTGGGGGCCAACTTGATTGTTGGCCTGGTGTTTAAGCTGCTGTTTATCCCTGAGCTTTCCGTTTTGCATACAATGGTGCTGGTGCTGCTCATGGGAGTCGCCGGCCAGGCAGGCGATCTGTTTGAGTCCGAGCTCAAGCGCACAGCCCGGATCAAGGACTCGGGCGCGATTCTGCCGGGCCACGGCGGGATTTTGGACCGCATTGACGCCCTGCTGTTTGCCGTGCCCGTGGCTTATGCATGGAAGATACTGGTGCTTTAACCGGAAGCGGAGCTATGAATTTCCGTAAACTCGCCGTTTTGGGCTCCACCGGCTCCATCGGCAGAAACACCCTGGCAGTGGCAGAGCGTTTTCCTGAACAGTTCTCGATCCGTGCCCTGACGGCCAGAAACAACATTGATCTGCTGGCAGAGCAGGTTCGGCGGTTTTCCCCGGACATTGCTGTGGTCTATGACCCTGCTGATGCCCGGGCGCTCAGGCAAAAGCTTGATGCAGGCGTTTGCACGAAAATTCTTTCCGGCGAGCAGGGATATCTGGATGCCGCCACCCATGCAGAGGTGGACATGGTGGTTTCGGCCATGGTGGGCGCAGCCGGTCTGCTGCCGACACTGGCCGCCATAGAGGCGAAAAAAAACATTGCCCTGGCCAACAAGGAAACCCTGGTCATGGCCGGCCAGCTGGTCATGGAAAAAGCCCGGGCCCACGGGGTGCAGGTGCTTCCGGTAGACAGCGAGCACAGTGCCATTTTTCAGTGTATGTGCGGCAATCTGCGAAAAGATGTTGAAAAAATCCTTCTCACCGCTTCGGGCGGCCCTTTTCGCAACCGGCCCGCAAACGAGTTTTCCCGGGTGACCCTGGCAGATGCCCTGGATCATCCCACCTGGCAGATGGGCAGCAAGATTACCATTGATTCGGCCACGCTTATGAACAAGGGTCTGGAGGTCATTGAGGCCATGCACCTGTTTTCATTGGGTGTGGACCAGGTGGAGGTTGTGATTCATCCCCAGAGCATTGTTCATTCCATGGTGGCGTTTTGCGACGGCACGGTCATGGCCCAGATGGGTCTGCCCGATATGCAGGGCGCCATTGCCTATGCCCTGTCATATCCGAATCGGCTGCCTTTAGGGCTGTCAAGGCCGGATTTTGCCGATATCGCACAACTCACGTTTCAGGCCCCGGATTTGGAAAAATTTGTCTGCCTGGCTTTGGCCATGGCGGCGGGAAGAACCGGGGGTACCATGCCCGCAGTGCTCAATGCCGCTAACGAGGTGGCTGTGGCGGCATTTCTTGACAGCCGCATCGGGTTTGACCGGATTGCCGGGCTGATCAAAGCTGTTATGCAGCAATATGAGCCGGTGATGGATCCCGACCTGGAGGCCATACTGGCCGCAGACGCCTGGGGCCGCAAGGCAGCCAAGGCGCAGCTGCCGGAATAAGACTGATAAAGGGACACGCTATATGAGTACGGTTATCGGATTGGTCATTGTCCTGGGCGTATTGATTTTTTTCCACGAGCTGGGACATTTTCTTGTGGCCAAGGCTTTCGGGGTGGGGGTGGAGCGTTTTTCCCTGGGATTTGGCCCCAAGATTCTGAAAAAAACCATTGGTGAAACCGAATACTGTATTTCTGCGCTGCCCCTGGGCGGATACGTGAAAATGGTGGGCGAGCAGCCCGACGCGGAACTCACCGAAGAAGAGATCCCCCGGTCATTTACCCACAAGCCCGTGTCCCGGCGCATGCTGATTGTGGCCGCAGGGCCGTTTTTTAATTTCATCCTGTGCATATTGATTTTTTTCGGCATCTTCAGTATCTCCGGGCAAAGGACCCTGGAGCCGGTCATCGGCAAGATCAAGGACGGGTCTCCGGCCCAGTCCGCCGGGCTGGAAAGCGGGGACCGGGTTGTGGGTGTGCAGGACAAGGCCATTGACGCCTGGCCTGAAATGGCAGAAGCCATCAGCCAGAGCGGGGGCCGGCCCATTGATTTCACCATAGAGCGCGACGGCCGAAGGCTCCAGTTATCCGTCACCCCTGTAAAAGACAGTGTGGAAGACGTTTTCGGCGAGACCCGTGAGCGTTTCCTTGTGGGCATTACCGCAGCCGGGGAGGTCCGGGCCGAGCGGCTCAATCCTGTGGCGGCGATGGGCGAAAGCCTGTACCGGACCTACATGATCGTGGAGCTGACCATCGTGTCCGTGGTCAAGCTCATTCAGGGGGCCATTTCAGCCGACACCCTGGGCGGGCCCATCATGATTGCCCAGCTGGCCGGCGAGCAGGTGGAGCACGGAATTGTGAACCTGCTTGCGTTTATCGCCCTTGTGAGCGTGAACCTGGGGATTTTAAACCTGCTGCCGGTACCGGTGTTAGACGGCGGTCATATCCTGTTTTTCGGCATTGAGGCCATCATCGGCCGGCCGGTATCGCTGCGGGTTCGGGAAACGGCCCAGCAGGTCGGCATTTTTCTGCTTATGCTGCTGATGGTTTTTGTTTTTTATAATGATATCATGAGATTGATGACGGGATAGCGGCTATGCCCCATCGCCTGGAAATCGCATTAAAAAATGAGCTGTTTGACGCCGAGGGCGCGGCCGTGGCCGGCAAGGCGGCTGCGTATTTCGGCATCCGGACGCAGGACGTCCGGGTTGTGCATATTGTCACCCTGGATGCGGATCTCACCCCGGACCAGCTCGAAACCGTGCGCACGGAGCTCTTTACCAACCCTGTCACCCAGGTATCAAGTTTTGCCCCACTGGATCTGGCTTTTGACTGGTGTATCTGGGTGGGATACCGGCCCGGTGTCAAGGACAATCCCGGGCACACGGCCATAGAGGCCATGGAAGACGTGCTCGGCATACGCCTGGCCGAAGGCGAGGGGGTTTTTACCTCAAAGCGTTTCTGCATCAAAGGCCCGGAAATCAGTCAAGACGATGCCCGATGCATTGCAGAGCAGCTGCTGGCAAACGAGATAATTCAGCAGGTCAGGATTTTCTCCAAAAATGACTGGGATCCTGAAAATGGAGTGGGCATCATTATCCCAAAGGTCTTTCTGGATCACAAACCCACTGTCACACCGGTGAGCGTGGATTCGGATGCGGTCCTGCAGCAGATCAGCGATGAGCGAAACCTTGCCCTCAATGTCAATGACATTCCGGTCATCCGGCAGTATTTTCTGGATCCGGAAGTGCGGCGGCAGCGGCAGGCCATGGGACTGGCCGATCCCACGGACGTGGAGCTGGAATACATCTCCCAGGGCAGAAGCGATCACTGCAATCACAATACCTTCCAGGGCCGGTTTTACTACCGGGACCTTTCCACGGGCGAAACCGAGACCATTGACAATTTGTTCAAGACCTGCATCCAGGAACCCACCCGGCAGCTTCAGGCGCAAAAAGACTGGGTGGTCTCGGTGCTGTGGGACAATGCCGGGGTGGGGCGTTTTGACCGGGACCATTATTATGTGATCACCGGTGAGACCCATAATTCTCCTTCCAACATGGAAGCCTACGGCGGGGCCATCACCGGCATTGTGGGAGTGTACCGCGATCCGCTGGGCACTGGCAAAGGCGCGCGTCTGATCATGGGCAGCTATGGATTTTGTACCGGCGACCGGGATTATGACGGGGA
>JAGTVF010000333.1 GCA_018224315.1 Desulfobacterales bacterium
CCATGTTTTCCGATGAACTCACCGAGGCCATTCTCGATGAGGCTGAGGTTTCCGAAACCATGCTCCGGAAGGCCATCCGAAAAGGGGCGCTCAGGCGCGAACTGACGCCTGTGCTTATTGGCTCGGCTTATAAAAACAAGGGGGTCCATCCTCTGCTCAATGCCGTGTGTGATTACCTGCCCTCGCCCGATGACGTGGAAACCCATGCCCTGGATATCAACAGGGGAGAAGAGCCGGTACGCCTGACCGCAGACAACAAAGCGTCGCTGGTGGCCCTTGCTTTTAAGCTCGAAGACACCCCTTACGGCCAGCTCACCTATATCCGAACTTACCAGGGGGCCCTTGACAAGGGAGATACCATTTATAACGTGCGCACCGGCAAAAAAATCAAGGTGGGCCGGATTGTTCGCATGCATGCAGATAAAATGGAAGACGTGGAAACCATCCCGGCGGGGTTTATCGCTGCGCTTTTCGGCATTGACTGCGCATCCGGCGACACCTTTACCGAACCGGGCATGAACCTCTCCATGTCCTCGATGTATATCCCGGAGCCGGTGATCACCCTGGCGGTCAAGCCCGCGGATTACAAGTCTGAAACCAACATGTCCAAGGCGCTTAACCGGTTTACCAAGGAAGACCCCACGTTTCAGACCCATTTTAATTCCGAAACCGGTGAAACCCTGATTTCCGGCATGGGCGAACTCCACCTGGAAATCTATCTTGAGCGCATGAAACGGGAATACAACGCCTCCATCATTGCCGGTGAACCCCAGGTGGCTTACCGGGAGACCATCACCCAGCAGGCCAATTTCGATTACACCCACAAAAAGCAAACCGGCGGTGCAGGCCAGTTCGGCCGGGTCATGGGATACATGGAGCCGGTGGAGGACGAATTTGAATTTGAAAGCAAAATCACCGGCGGCGCTATCCCCACCCATTTCATCCCGGCCTGTGAAAAGGGATTTGCCGAATGCATGAAAAAGGGTCCCTGGATGAAATATCCGGTGACAGGGGTTAAACTGGTGCTCACAGACGGTGGGTTTCACAGTGTGGACTCCTCGGAAATGGCCTTCCAGGCAGCCGCCCGGGGAGCGTTCCAGCAGGCCTATCCCAAGGCCAAACCTGTTTTGCTCGAACCGGTGATGAAAGTGGTGGTGGAAACCCCTGACGAATTTCAGGGAAATGTCATGGGATCCCTGAACCAGCGCCGCGGCATTATTATCGGCGCTCATGACGAGGGAATTTCCACCGTGATCGAGGCCCATGTGCCCCTGGCGGAAATGTTTGGCTATTCCACGGTGCTCAGATCCCTGACCCAGGGCAAAGCCCAGTTTACCATGGAATTTGAGGCTTACAAGGAAGTGCCCAAATCCGTGCTCGAAGAAATCGCCAAAAAAAATGATCAGGCGGCAAAAGGCGGCAAGTCGTAAAACCACCGGCACCATTTGTTCAGATTTGGAACCATTTACCGTGTAAGCGGTTATTGAATTGATATTAAACTGCCATAAGGAATCCATGCCAATGCAGAATCATACGCTCATGCTACGCGACCCTTTGAAGATGATCGGCGGCAATGCTGCCGAAAGCATTGAAAATGGCGGCTTTGCCGCCATTCTCGCCCGGGCCGGAGTGGGCAAAACCGCCCTGCTCGTCCAACTGGCCCTCCATGCCATGGCCGGGGGGAAAAATGTCCTGCACATCAGCACCGAAGACCCGGTGGACAAGGTCAACCTCTGGTACCAGGAAGTCTTTCACCGGCTGACCCAATCAGACAACACATCCCAGGTGGAAAAAATCTGGGATCAGCTTTTGTACAACCGCTTTATCATGACGTTTGAAACCGAGACCTTTAACCTGGACAAGGTGCAAAAGCGCACTTCCGAGCTCATGGCAAACGGAATCTTCCAGCCCCGACTGGTCATGATCGACGGGTTTGTCCTTGATGAAACAAGCCGTCCCCAATTAAACGGCCTCAAGGACCTGGCGGCCACAAGTGAAATGACCTTCTGGTTTACCGTTCGCACCCACAGGGACGAACCCGTGGATTCTTCCGGAATGGCGGCTACCTTTGCGCCGTTTGCCGGCCTGTTTGACCTGATGCTCCAGCTTTACCCGGAAAAGGACAGGGTCTATCTCAAGCGCCTGGCACTGGCTGCCGAACAAAACCGGCAGGACACAGCCGAATTGTACCTGGATCCTTCCACTTTGCTGGTTAGCGACAGCCCTGTTGGCGCATAATGACGATTGCCGTTGCCGTAAGCGGCGGCATCGATTCCCTGGTGGCCGCTCATCTGCTGAAAAAAGAGCACGGCTCGGTTTTCGGCATTCATTTCCAGACCGGATATGAAGAAAAACAATATCCACACACCGACGACCCTCCTGTTCCCGTAACCCGGGGACAGGAGACGTACGCCCGCCGCCTGCAAGCCCTTATGGGCAGCCTGGATATTCCGCTGAAAATCATCAACTGCCGCCAGGAATTTGAAAACCGTATCGTGGAATATTTTCTCCATTCCTATGCCGCCGGCCGCACCCCCAACCCCTGCGTGCGATGCAACCGGGACATCAAGTTCGGCATTGCCTTAAAAACGGCCGCCCGGATGGGCGCAACCCATCTGGCCACGGGTCACTATGCCCGCATCCGGCACACCAGGGACAAATGCGAACTTTTACAGGGACAGGACCGGCATAAAGACCAGTCCTATTTCCTGTCCATGCTGCGGCCGCATCAACTGGCCTGCGCACTGTTTCCCCTGGGAGAAATGCATAAGGATCAGGTCCGTGAAATTGCCCGTCAAAACGGTTTACAGCCCCTTTCCGGCCGGGAAAGCCAGGATATCTGCTTTGTTCGGAACCGGCATTATGCAGATTTTCTTGAATCCAAAAAAGGACGGATTTTTCCGCCCGGACCCATCGTGGATACCCAAAATAAGCGCATCGGCACCCACAAGGGACTGCATCGCTATACCATCGGGCAGCGCCGGGGCATTGACTGCCCGGCTCCATCCGCCTATTATGTTGTTGGCATTGATCCGGCGGCCAATCAACTGGTTGTGGGATATAAAAATTCATTGTATAAGGAAAGATGCTTTATCCAACAGGTCAACTGGATGATCAACAAGCCCGGTGGCCCGATAGAAGTCAGGGCCCGGATCCGGTATCGCCATGCCGGGGCGGAAGCCGAAATTCAACCGTTGGAAAACAACCGGGCGGTGATTCGGTTTCAAACCCCCCTGAAAGCCATCACCCCCGGGCAGGCCGCCGTTTGCTACAGGCACGAAAGGATTGTGGCGGCCGGCTGGATTGAGGGCGCATAAAAAACCATGAGCAATATTTTTAAAACCATTACCCTTGGCTGCAAAGTCAACCAGGCTGAGACCGAATCTTTGGCAGCCGGATTTGTACGCCAAAAAACCTGGAATCTTGCCGGCCCCCAGGAAGATGCGGACCTTTGCATTATCAACACATGCGCAGTCACCCAAAAAGCTGCCATGCAATCCAGGCAGGCCATCCGCAAAGCCGTCCGCGGCCATCCCAATGCCGTTATTGTTGTCACGGGCTGCTATGCCCAAAATGACCCGAAAGCCATCGGCGATATCAAAGGCGTGGATTATGTCATCGGTCAGGGCGAAAAACACCGGATCATTGAAATCGCAAAATCCCTAAAGCATTTGGGCACCCCAAAACCGCCCCATACCCGTGTTAGCAACCCGATCATCCGGCACAGCGATATTTCCCGACTGCGCCGTTTTAAACCCATGCCCGCTCCGCCCGCAGGGACGTTCCGAACCCGGCCCTTTTTAAAAATCCAGGACGGTTGCAATTCCTTTTGCACCTATTGCATTGTTCCCTACACAAGGGGCCGAAGCAGAAGCCTGCCGGCAGACGCAGTGATGTCCGAATTCCGAGCCCTGACTGCAGCCAATGCACCGGAAATTGTCCTAACCGGTGTGCATATCGGCAAATACGGCCAAGACCTCATCCCGCAAATGGATCTGGCCGGCCTGCTTGCTCTTTTGGAGTCGGTTAACGGCGGCCACCGCATCCGCCTGTCTTCTGTTGAGCCCGCAGAAATTACCGACATCCTGCTTCAGACAATTTATGGATCGGAAAAAATCTGCCCTCATTTTCACATACCTTTGCAAAGCGGGGATTCATCGATTCTGCAAAAAATGAAAAGGCCCTATACGCCGCAAATCTTTGCAGAGCGCATTGAAACCATTCATGGCCTTTTTCCGGATGCCGCGATCGGAGTTGACGTTATCGTGGGCTTTCCCGGAGAAGATGATTCTGCCTTTACCCGCACGTTTGAACTCATTGAAGCCCTGCCGGTGACATATCTGCACGTATTTCCGTTTTCCCCCCGGCCCGGAACACGGGCGGCCGGACTGGACAATCCGGTTTCCGCAGCCGTGATCAAGCAGCGCTGCCGGAGCCTGCGGCAGCTGGGAAATGAAAAGAAACAGCAATTTTTTGAAAAAATGACCGGCAAAACCCTGGATGTGGGCATTGAAACCGAAAACACCTGGCAGGCCGGATTGGCCAGGGGCAACAGCGACAACTACATCCCCGTGTACGTGGAAAATGCATGCGGCCTGCAGGGCACCCGCGTGGCCTGTCAAATCACCGGCTCCGCTTCAGACGAGGCCCTGTGCGGCAAAGCGGTTACCGCCATTTTATCGGAGCAAGCATCATGAACCGGATCAAAACCCAGAAAGAAATTACATACTCCATTTCCGAGCTGGCAGAAGAACTGGATATCAGTACGCGGGCCATTCGTTTCTACGAGGAAAAGGGCCTGATCACCCCGGAACGCACAAAGGGCAATCACCGCATCTACGACCGTCGGGACCGGGCCCGGTTAAAACTGATCCTGCGCGGCAAGCGTCTGGGCTACTCTCTGGATGAAATCGCCGAGATGATCGGGATGGGCAATTTTGACGCAGATGAGGAACAGCAGTTAAAAAAAGCCTATTCCTACGGCAGGAGAAAGCTCAAGGAAATTGAAAGCCGCATGGAGGAACTCGAGATTCTCAAGCAGGATCTGCTGCGGGTACAGGAAAAAATCTTAAACCGCTTAAAGCAGCTCAACCTAAAGCCGCCCCGATAAAACCGGCTTTTATGTAAAGGCGGCGAGATTGAAAAACTGAAGGGTATCTTTGGCGTGCTGGATGTATTGGCGCCGATCCATGCCCAGCATGGGACGAAAAAAATTTTCCCCGGACACAAAATTGTGGATGGCATTCATGATATAAAGCACTTTCATGCGGGCTTCCACCGGGACATCCCTGCGGTCTGCGGCAAGCCCCATGGAATAGGCAATATCTGAAAGATACTCCGGCACCCGGAAATCCAGAATGCTTCCATGGCGTGTTTTCATGAAATACCGGTGAAGGGTCAGGTTGGAGATTTCCGGGTTTTCAAACAAATAATCCACCATCTGCTCAATGGCAATATCCAGGCGCTGGGCCAGAGGTTTTCCCTTGATGATCTTTTCCACTTCAATGAGCTTGTTTCCCAGCCCGTCATTGATATCCCGGATCACGGCTTCATATAAATCCCCCTTTTCCCCCCAGTGGTAGTAAAGGGTGGAGATATCAATGTCCACGGCCTTTGCGATCATGCGCGTGGTTGTGCCGTGGAATCCGTATTCACCGAAAATTTTTCGGGCTGCCTCAAGAATGCGGGCCTTCATGGACTCGGGATTTTGTTTTGCCTTTTCAAGGGATGTTGCCATTCTATCCTGTGCCTGTATCATTGAACAATTGAAAATTTTTCAAATACCAACAATAGGTGCCCGCCCCGGTCAAATCACACCTCGGCCGGCCATATCATCGATTTCAGCGTCCTTGTAGCCAAGCTCTGCAAGCACCTGCCTGGTGTTTTCGCCGAATTCGGGCGGAAACTGGAAAACAAGGGCCGGGGTCTGAGATAACTTGGCCACCGCGCCAAGGGCCGTCAGCCGCTTGCCCTTTGCACCGGTGAGTTCCAGCACCATTTCCCTCTGGGAAAACACCGGATCGGCCAGGGCTTCGGAAAGATCTTTTACCGGCGCCCAGCAAATCTCCGCGCTTTCAAAGGCCTTCTGCCAGTGCAAAAGGGTTTGGGAGCGAAATTGTTGTTCGAAAAAATCAAGAATTTCCTCCCGGCGAGAATCATCATACTGCAACGGGGTGTATTCCGGAACCTGGAAAAAATCGCACAAGTTTTTCCAGAACCGGTTTTCCACCGCACCAATGGAAAGATACCGGCCGTCTGCGGTTTCATAGGTATTGTAGCAGGCATACCTGTGGGACAGAAACCAATTGCCGCGCTCCAGGGCCTGACCTGCGGTCTGCTGAATGTTTAGAGCAAGCGACAGCAGGCTCAGACACCCGTCTGTCATGGAAATGTCAATATACTGACCGCAGCCGGTTTTTTCCCTGGAAAACAGGGCCAGCATGATGCCGATCACCGCATTCATTCCCCCGCCGGCCATGTCCGCGATCTGGATACCCGGAATCACCGGCCGGCCGTCTGCTTCGCCGATTAAGCCCAGCACGCCGGCCACGCTCAGGTAATTGGCATCATGGCCCACAATGCCCGAATAATCTCCGGTCTGGCCGTAGCCGGTAATGGAGCAGTAAACAATGGCCGGATTGACCGCCCTGACAGATTCATAATCCACTCCCAAACGGGCCGTCACCCCCGGACGGAAACCTTCGAGCACCACGTCGGCATCCCGGACCAGTTCAAAAAAAATCTTTTTCCCCGACTCTGACTTTAAATTCAGGCAAATATGCTCCTTGCCCCGGTTAACCGCATTGTCCGGGAAAAATTCCCCTGCAAAGCGTTTGTCTTCAACGGCAATGACCCGGGCCCCATGATCGGCGAGAATCATGGACGCATAAGGCCCGGGCAGGAGACGGGACAGATCGAGCACGGTAATGCCGTTTAAAGCACCGGTTTTGGCCTCTGCCCCGGTTTTGGCCTCTGCCATGGTTTTTCCTCCAAAAGAAAGCTTGCTGGATGGACAAAAAATCAATATAATAAAAAGTAGCTTCAATCCAACGCTTGATTCCATCACTTGATGTATAATTCAACAAACCCTTTACTGTCAATCACAAATAAATATCTTGAAAATATAGCGCCTAAAAGCTATTTAACAATCCGGGCAAACTCCCGGAACCGGTCATCATTGGCATCCTGCATGAGTTCAAACAGGGCCATCTCGGTTGTGGAAATCACCGCACCCTGAACGCGCATCCGCTCAATGGCCATGTTGCGGTTCCAGGCGGTCCTGGAGGATACGGCATCAGAGGCCAAATGCACCTGAAAACCCCGGCCCAGCAGCCCGTATACGGTCTGATGCACGCATATATGGGCCTCAACACCGCAAATCAGGATTTTGCGACGGCCAGTCTGCTCCATGGTCTGGACAAAATAAGGGGTCATACAGGCATTAAACGTCATTTTCTCCACCATGGAAACATTGCTGAAAAGCCCCTGCAGCTCTTCAATAGTGGGACCAAGACCCACGGGATGCTGCTCGGTGACAACAACCGGCAGCTCAAAGAGATTGGCACCGCGAATTAGTTTTTCGACATTGTTCACCACCTGCTGGGAATCCGATACGGTCCGGGCCAGTTTTCCCTGGACATCAATGACCACGAGGGCCGTTTGTTGGGCATCGAGCATAATGCGCCTCCTTAAATTATATATGGTTCAGCCATGATTGACAACCATACAAAACAAAAACAAACCCTGCGCATGCAGCGCCACGCCATGGCCTTTGCCACCTACCTGGTACCCATGAGTCTGGTGATGCTGTGCTGGTCCCAGGGGCTGCTGCCGGAAAAAGTCATCTATCATTTTGCCGCATTCGTGTTTGTCATCAATTTCACCATCCTGTTTCTGATCCAAAAAAACATCAACCTGAAATTCCGGGACCCCAGCCTGACCGCACTGCATATCACGGTGTCCTGCCTTCCCGCCCTGTATGTAATGTATTTTCTGGAACACGGTCATGCCCGGGCCATATTCATGCTGGTTTTGCTGCTGGCAGTGCTATACGGCATCCTGGAGCTCGATACCCGGGGATTTCTCATGGCATGCCTCTGGATCCTGTCTCTTTATGTGCTTCTGATCATGGTCTTGTGGGCAAAAAAGCCCGAAGTGCTTGACCCCTCCCTGGAATGGATCCAGATTATCACCTTTGCCCTGGTTTTGTTTTCCATGTCGGTTATCGGCGGATATATCAGCAGCCTTCGGGAAAAACTGCGCTCCCGCAACCAGGAACTGAGAAGCGCAATCGAGAAAATCGACAAGCTGGTCAATATTGATTCGCTCACAGGTGTCAGCAACCGCCGCCGATTATTTGAGGTGCTCACCCAGGAGACAAACCGCTGCAGCCGGGGGGAAACACCCTTTTCCATCTGCCTGCTCGACATTGACCATTTCAAGCAGGTCAATGACGCTTACGGGCACCTGGCCGGAGATGAAATCCTTTGCACCATTGCCGGCAGCATATCTCAAGACATCCGGAATATCGATGCCTTCGGCCGCTACGGCGGAGAGGAATTTCTGCTGATCCTGGCCCAAACCCCCCTTTGCGGGGCTGTGGTCAAGGCAGAAAAAGTGCGTTCCCAGGTGGCCGGCCTCCGGTTTACTGAGATTTCCAAAGAAATCGTTGTCACCGTATCCATTGGCGCGGCCCAGTACCGTCCGGCAGAAGATATCGACACAACCCTGCTGCGGGCAGACCAAGCCCTGTATGCGGCCAAAGAAAACGGCCGCAACCGCGTGGAAACTGAAAAAAACCAAACGGCTGTTGCATAGCCGGTCCTGCCTGAATGCGGATCTGTAGACCGCAAACCGGTTACGGCTTTTTGCCGGCAATGGCCTCGGCCATATGGAGCACGGCAAAGGGCCGTTTCTGCTTTTTTGCCCCGCCCCGCAGCTGCATCACGCATCCCGGACAATCCGTGACCAGAATGTCGGCCCTGGTTTCGGCAACCGCAGATAGTTTTTTATCCAGAATCGTGGCTGAAATCTCCGGAAACTTGAAGGAATACGTACCCCCCAGCCCGCAGCAGGTCTCTTCCTCGCCATGGGCCACATATTCATACCCTGCCCTTTCCAGAAGGTCCCGGGGCGGCTGGCGCACGCCCATGCCCCGGCACAGGTGGCAGGGGGCATGATAAGCGGCCCTGGTTTTTTCCGGCCGGGCCTCTTGGTCCTCCCCCAGGCCCATGCGCATGACAAAGGAGCTGAAATCAATGACTTTTTCCGCAAACTGCCGGGCCCTGACCCCGGCGCCGGGGTGTTTGGCCAAAAGATGCGGGTAGTTCTCCTTCATATGGGATCCGCACGAAGCGCAGAAAGTCAGGATATAGTCGTAGTCGCCGGGATCCATGTTCCCGATGTTCCAGGCGGCCAGGTCTGCGGCAGCCTCGTGTTCGCCCAGCATGTACAGGGGCAGACCGCAGCATCCCTGCTGACGGACAAAAACCACCTCGATTCGGCCGCCTGCCAGCAACTGCAGACCTGACAAAAGCTGCTCGGGGTAAACAAAGTCCTGCAGGCAACCGGAAAACAAGGCCACCCGGTATTCCGGCCGGGCCGGTGAAAATGGGGCCGGATCCCACTGGTCCCGGAAAGGTTTTTTGGCCAGGGCCGGAAGATCTTTAAACCCGTGATCCCGGAAAAACATTTGGGGCAGATGCCGCATGTAGGCGGTATTTCCGGTCACCGGCTTCTGGGCGTATCGGCCGCTTCGCAAAAGGGCGTGAAACAGGGGCCGGCGTTTTAACACAAACCCGGCCAGGGAACTGAGCACCGGCTTTTTGCCCCCGTGCTCCACCATGGTGTGCACTTCCCGGATCAGGCGGGGCAGATCAATGCCGGCCACGCACACCTGTTTACAGGCCTGGCAGTTTAAGCAGTTTTCGATCAGGTTCTTGTCCTTGTCCCGGCCGTGGAAAAAATAGGTCAGGATCAACCCGATGGCCCCGATATAGATGTGCCCGTAGGCATGGCCGCCCACCAGGCGGTAGATGGGACAGACATTGGCGCAGGCCCCGCATCGCACGCAGCGAAGGGCCTGGGAGAAAACCGGGTCCTTTGCCAGCGCGCTTCGGCCGTTGTCCAGAAACACGATATGCATGATTTTTCTACCCGAACCCGATGCCGCAGACGGGTTGGCCCCGGTAATCCAGGTCACATATGAGGTGATGGCCTGGCCGGTGGCGTTTCTGGGCAGGCCTTTTAATACCTGGAGCGCTTCGGAAACCGTTGGAATCAGCTTGTCAATGCCCACCAGGGCCACATGCACCCTGGGCATGGTGGTCACCAGGCGCACGTTTCCCTCGTTGGATACAATGCCCAGGGTGCCGGTTTCGGCAATGGCGAAATTGGCCCCCGAAATCCCCATGTCCGCGCTGACAAACCGCTGGCGCAGCTCTCTGCGGGCCACCTTGACCAGTTTTTCAATGTCTGGGTCCTGCTGCTTTCCGGTCACTTCCGAAAACAGGCGGGAAACCTCGTTTCTGGAAAGATGGATGGCGGGCATGACCATGTGGGAGGGCCCTTCGTGGCGCAGCTGAATGATCCACTCGCCCAGGTCGGTTTCAATGACCTCATAGCCCCGGTTTTCCAGAAAATGGTTCAGCAGTGTTTCTTCTGCGGTCATGGACTTGGATTTGACGATCCGGGAACAGTTGTTTTCGGCTGCAATCTGGGAGATGATCTCATTGGCCTCCACGTCAGAGCCGGCAAAATGCACCTTTGCCCCGGCGGCCCCGGCCTTTTGGCAAAATTCTTCAAAAAGTTCATCGAGCCGGGCCATGGCCGCATCCTTTGCCGTGCCAATGCTTTCAATCAGGTGATCCCGGTCAATGCCGGCAAAATTGGCATCCCGGCCGTCACGGTAGGCCACGGCAAAATTGTCCAGGGCCTTTCGCTGAAAAGTATTTTCCAGGGCCTCTGCCAGCTGCTTGCGGTATTGGCCCAGGTTGTCTGCTGTCTGCATGAAATTCTCCCTTACAAAGAGGATTGCCCGTCGATAATCAAAACGTGCAGGTCCAGGGGACCATGCACGCCAAGGGTCAGGACCCGCTCAATATCGGCTGTGCGGCTGGCGCCGGTGATAAATGCGGTGTAATCGGATTTGGCAAAAAAGGCGGCAAGCTTGTCTGCGATATCATAGGAATCCGCGTAAATATCGCCGGCATTGAGCACGGCCACATGCACCTCGCTGATCATGGTGGCCAGGCGCAGGTCCTCATCCGGGCAGTTAATGACCAGGGTACCGGTCTCGGAAATGGCAAAATCAGCAAGGGTTAACCCCACGTCAATGCCGCCGGCATATGCGGCCAGCCCCCTTTGGATCAGCCCGATGCCGGCCGGCCGGCACAAGGATGCCAGAGATTGCGCATCCCGCTCTTTAAGATTCGGGGCGGCAATGAGCTTTTCCCACTGCTTTAAACCGCACAATTCCTCTGCCGGATCAGACAATGCGTGCTCGCAGCCCGAAGCCAGAATAGCACAGGCCTGTTTTTGCGCACACACGTCCACGGCATGAGCCAGGGCCTCGTCCATTGTGGCCACGGTTTTCACAGTGGCCGAAACCGCCCGGGCCTTTTGTGTAAACTGTGCTGTGCGTTCGGATCTGTTCATAAGGATTTGTCCTTTAGTGAATCAGGGTCATTTTTTGTTCTCATCATGTCCCGGTCATGGCCGGGGCTGTCACTTTGCCTGAGGCTTTGGGCGTATAACTCAATGGGGTGGCAGACCCGGATATTGCTTTTCGCATGGGACAGCAGGTCAATGATCTGCAGCATGCAGGCCGGACACCCCGTGGCCACGGCATCCGCGCCCGTGGCCAGAATGGCATCACGTTTTTTGCCTCCGATTTTTTTGGACAATTCATAATGCGCCAGGTTGAAACTGCCGCCCATGCCACAACACCGGTCTGCATCAGACATTTCCGAAAGCTGCAGCGAGCCGCCTGCCGCCAGTATGGTTCTGGGCTGTTTGGCAACACCCAGGGATTTTTTCAAATGACAGGGATCATGGTAGGTCACGGCTTGATGGCCGGCGGATTGCTTTGCCTGCACGCCCATCACATCCACGAAAAACGCGTTGATATCCCGGGTTTTTTCAACAATGCCGGCAATCTGTTCCCGGATTTTTCCGGAATCGCCTGAAATATAAGCCTCCATCGCAGGCCAGAGCTTGGCGATAGTGGACGTGCACGTAGCACAGGGTGTGACCAGATAGTCAAAATCCAGGTCCTGCCATATGCGGATGTTTTTTTCCACCAGATGGGAAAAGGTCTGCACATCCCCGGCAGACAGGGCCGGAATCCCGCAGCAGGGCGCCTGGGCAGCCACATACACATCCACGCCATGGAAGGCAAACACCTCCATGGCCGCTTCTGCAACACGCGGCAGGACCTTGTCCACCAGGCAGCCGGGATAAAAAATCACCCGGGTCCGGCCGCTTTGCCTGGGCCATGAAAAGTCCCGGCGGGCCTTTTTGTGCCAGGCCTCGGCGGCAA
>JAGTVF010000334.1 GCA_018224315.1 Desulfobacterales bacterium
GTGCGGCCAGTGCGTGGAGACTTGCAAAGAAGATGCTGTTTTTCTTGATGTAAACCAGCAAATGCCGCAAATCGATGGAGCCAGGTGCCTGGACTGCGGCCAGTGCGCCGGAGTGTGGCCCACGCAGACCATCCAAACCGTAAAAAGATGCCACAAGGTTTTGCTCGGGGGCAAACTGGGCCGCCATCCCCGGCTGGCCCAGCCCCTGCCGGGCTGCTATGACGCCGATGAAGTGCTTGACATTGTTCGGCGCTGTGTTGATTTTTACAAACAGCACAGCACGGGCGGAAAACGTTTCGCCCGGCTGGCGGCCGAAAGCGGCCCGGAATTGATGGCCGCCCTGGCTGATCTGATCCACGATGCAAAGAAAGGATGAAAATATGCCCATTCCAGGAAATCTGCTGACAACCGCCATGGCGGTGATGCCCCATACGGATGCCGACCGGGCCCTTGATGCGGCCATGTCGCTGGATATCCCCTTTTGGCCCCAGCTTCCCCGGCTCAATTATTATGAGGACATGTATGTCCAGGCCGCCGAGCATTTCCCGGGCATTGTGCTGGATGTGGAAAACCGGAAACTGTCTTTTTCCGGCGAAAAATTCGCAGAAGAACTCGGCGATGTCATGGCCCGGTTTGATGACCCGGAAGTCTTTGACGTCAGCCCGGATTATTCTGTGGTGTATCACAAGTTTCTGGAAATGGATTTATCAGACCGCCCGGCTATCCGCGGCCAGCTGGAAGGTCCGGTGAGCTTCGGGTTTAACGTGGCTGATGAAAACGACCGGCCCATATTGTTTGACGACTCGGTGCGCCCGTTTATGTTCGAGTTCATGGCACAGCGGGTCAATGTCCAGTTAAACCGGCTCAGGGAAAAAAACGAAAACGCCTTTATGTATGTGGACGAACCCGGCCTGCAGTTTTTGTTTTCGGCCATGTCCGGCTACGGCGATGTCCAGGCAAAGAAGGACATGGAGATGTTTTTCTCCCTTATTGACCGGCCCCGGGGGGTTCATTTGTGCGGCAACCCGGACTGGGATTTTCTATTGAACCTGGATATTGATATTCTTTCCCTGGATGTCTACACCAATGGCGAGGTGTTTTCCTCCTATGCCAAATCCGTCAAGCGCTTCCTGGACCGGGGCGGGGTGCTGTGCTGGGGCCTTGTGCCCACCAATGTGGAGCCTTTTGAAAAAGAATCCGTGGACAGCCTGGAAAACATGCTCGAAAATCTTTGGCAAAGCCTTTATGCCAGGGGCATTGATCGTGACCAGTTGCTGGCCCAGAGCCTGCTTTCGCCGGCCACCTGCTGTTTGATCAATCCCGATATCGAAAAAACCGTGGAAAAGGGCTTTGCCGCGGTAAAGCACCTGTCTGAAAAACTGCGGGACAAATACGGGCTCACCGATTGACTTGCCGGCGGCTCTGCTCATGACCGGCATGGGGGAGTTGTTGGGATTGCTGCCATACGGAATCATCTCAAAGCGGTTTTTGTCTGTTGAACCTGCTTTGCGATCATATTTTGAATCGCAGCAATGACAGAAGCCGGGCCCCACATTTCATTATGCTCTGAAGCCGCTTTTTCTGCTGCCGCAGTGATTTCTTTGCCCATCTCGCTTAGGGTTTTCAATACCAGTTTTCTCCCAATGCCCACTGCTTTGGCCATGCGTTCCCAGTGGCGGAGATATATCCATTGGGGACGATTTTCATTGCCGATTTTCATGGCCAGTTTGTCATGGACGCCTTCGTATATCCCTGTGCACATGAGATCATAAAATGGTGCAAGCCGGATTTCATCCGATTTCAGCAGAAAAGAAATGTTTTTGGCATGCGCATCGGCATTGTAAATATAATAATTGAACACCACCCATTTGAGCAGGGCTTTTTTGTCAAGGACCGGGTGGCTTGAAAACCGTTCCAGCAGAGAAAAACAATCAAAAAGGGATGGACCGCCTTCAGCCTCATATTTGGTTTCGGCCATCAGGCCCAGCGCCTGGCAGAAATCTTCCTGGTGCAGACGGCGCAGAATGCCGGCGCTGTCGCGATAGCGGTCATAGCGCTGGACAACATAGACTTCCTCCGGGCTTGTCAGCACTGTTGCCGGGGGAACATTTAGGCCGATTCTTTCGGCTATGGCCATACAGAAGGCTTCGTTGCGTACGCTCTGCTCAATGCCTTCGATGTTGGGCTTAATGATATGGGAACTGGGGGAGGCGCCCTTTGGCAAAAAAAACCGTTGACCTTCCAGGTACACCGGCAGTTTGTGCTGAGCTCCGGCCAGGGACAACCGGATGTCGTCTTCTCCTGCAAGAAAAGGTTTTTTCGGCATTTCCTGCAAGAGTTGATGAAATTCTTCGGCAGAGAGTTCTTTATAACCGGAATGCTTTTCTGTTTCCCGGTCTGGCGGAAGAAGGCTGATCGCACCGGCGCATTCTCCCCCAAGGGCCTCGAGCAGGGCGAATTCATTTCGGGGAGAAATGCCCAGTTTCCTGGCCACCGCCTCCCGAACAAAAGATTCCGGCAATAGGTTGGTAAAAAAAGGCCGTGCCTTTTCGTCGGTATATACGGTTTCCGTGAGCGGCAGGCAAAGGGACAGGGGGGGTACATTATCACGGGCGATCCATTCGTGTGCATATTGAAATGAGAAGCGCTGCTGTTTGTCACAGGTCAGCAGGCCGGCATACGCCCCGTTCAGATAGACCGCCAGTTTAGCCATTATCGCGGGATTCCTTTTGATGTGATGTGAAGCTCCAATCCCAGA
>JAGTVF010000335.1 GCA_018224315.1 Desulfobacterales bacterium
AGATTTGAAAATCGCATCTTTTGGGCATGCCGGCCGGCCTGTATGGCGTTTCTGTTTAAAATTGTATTGACTTTTTACTGAACCTGATTTTAATATTTGAATCAGATTTTAATTATGAATTGTATTTTAATATCAATAATCTTTTATACCGCTATTTTTCCGGACAGGAGCAGCCAATGGACTTTGCCTTCACCAGAGAGCAGCAAATGTATAAAAAAGAAATCATCCGGTTTGCCAAAAAGGAAATCGTTCCCCGGGTTCAGGAACATGACCGAAACGAGGCCTTTGACTTTGAATCCTTTCGGAAACTGGGGCGGTTCGGCATCCTGGGGCTGCATTTCCCCGAGCAATACGGCGGATCAGGGGCTGATGTGGTCACCACGGTCATGGCCGGCGAAGCCCTTGGAGAGGCCGGAGTCGACGGCGGACTTACCCTGGCTTACGGCGCCCACTCCTTTTTGTGCGCAGATACCATTTTGCGCCATGCCACAGAAGAGCAGCGCTGCAAATACCTGCCCCGCCTGGCCAGCGGAGAATGGATCGGGTGCATGGGATTGACCGAGCCGGATGCGGGCTCGGATGTGGCATCCATGAAAACAACCGCGGAAAAAAAAGGGGACAAGTACGTTTTAAACGGCAGCAAAATCTTTATCACAAACGGTCCAATTGCGGATGTGGCCGTGGTTTACGCCAAAACCGATCCGGGCGCCCGGCATGCCGGGATTTCGGCTTTTATCGTGGAAAAGGGGACAAAAGGCTTTGAAGCCGGCCCTCCGTTGATCAAGATGGGCGTGCGCACCTCCCAGACCTCTGAGCTGTTTTTCAGCAACTGCGAAATTCCTGCGGAAAATCTGCTGGGCGCAGAGGGCGAGGGGTTTAACATGTCGCTTCAGACAGTGGAATGGGACCGCAGCGCGCTTTTGACACCTTTTGTGGGAGCGGCCCGGTACATGCTCAATGCCTGTGCCGATTACGGGAAAAAGCGTCAGCAGTTTGGCCGTCCCATCGGAAAATTTCAGGCCACCAAACACAAGCTGGCCAATATCCGCATCTTTTATGAGGCCGCCCAGAGCCTGGCCTACCGGATCGCCTGGTGCAAGGACCAGGGCCGGCCGCTAAATCATCTGGAGGCGGCCGTGGCCAAGCTGTTTGTGGGCGACTGGTCCATGGCTCCGGCCAATGATGCCATGGTCCTGTTTGGGGGTTATGGCTACTGCCATGAGTACAACATGGAACGCATTTTCAGAGACAGCCGGCTGGCGCCCATCGGCGGCGGCACATCTGATATTCAGAAAATGATTATTTCACGGCTTATATAGGGCAGGGCGCCGTTGATGGAAATGCAGCCATGCCCGGAAAGAGGCGAAAATGAACTATGATTTCACCCGGCAGGAAATCGCTTTGTTTGCCGATGTCACAAAAACTGTAAAAGAATTCACGGCAGACGGCAAAATGGATTGCCGTAAAAATGCACTGGATAAAAAATCCCTGCAGCCGATTCTCCGCACCCTTTCCAAAACGTCCTATCTGAAACTGGGCCTTGAGCCGGAAGAGGGTTTAAATGGTCACTTAAGCCTTATGGGCGCCATGGAAGTACTGGCTGCGGCATCACCGTCGGCCTATCTGGCAGTGGAGGCTTCAACGCGCCTTTTTGGCCGGGCCGTCTGTCAGTGGGCCAATCCGGATCAGAAAGAAAGGCTGCTTTCGCCGCTTCTGGCCGGAGAGCGCATCGGGGCCCTGGCCCTTTCAGAGGCCGGCGTGTCTGTTGAAAATCAGCCGTTTACCACAAGCGGACACAAAGAGGGTTCAAGCGTTGTGATAACCGGCAAAAAGCAATATGTCATCAACGCACCGTGTGCTGACTGGATTGCGGTGGCCGGTCTTTATGATGAGTCCATGGCGCTGTTTTTTATAGAAAAAAATACACCCGGACTGGTGGTGAGCCCTCCGCATGAAACCATGGGATACGAGGGCGCCCTTATTGCCGCAATTTCCCTGGAGGACTGTCAAATACCGGAAAGCCAGATTGTGCTTCCCTCTGCCGGGCCAAACACCCCGGCCGTGATCCGGATGTGGGAAAATCAGATAATTCTGGGGGCAAGTCTTGGGATATCTTCTGCTGCTTTTGACACGGCCCGCGATTTTGCCAAATCCCACAAAAGCGGTTCAAAGCCCGTTATCGCCTACCAGGAAATCGGCTTTAAGCTTGCTGAAATGCTCACCCTGCTTCAGACATCCCAGCTTCTGGCCTACCGCACTGCCTGGACCCTGGAGACAAACCCCGGGGAGGCCCGGGAGCTGATGTGGTGCGCCAAAGTTTTTTGCACGGAGTCAGCCGAGCAGATTTGCAGCCAGGCCCTGCAGGTGATGGGGGCGGCCGGCTGTGTGGAAGGCAACCGGGCGCAGACAGCTTACCGGTGCGCCAAGTATAACCAGGTCACAGGCACCTCAACAGAGATTGCCCGGGTGAAAATCGGGGATGCCGAGCTGGGTTACCGGGAATAGAAAGGATGGAGATGCCGGTTAAAAAAGCCGGGGATGACCCCCGGAAAATGACCAAGTCCGCCCGTCGCCGTCAGCGGGAAAGAGAAAAGCGGATGGAGACCATTTTGCGGGCTGCAGAAACCCTTTTTGCCAAAGAAGGCTTTCACAAGGCCAGCATGGAGCAGATTGCCGATGCAGCCGAAGTGTCGGTGGGTGCGGTTTATTTCTACTTCAAAAACAAGGAGGATCTGCTGATCCGGATGATGGACGAAATCGGATATCTGCTGCGATCCATTCTGGGCCGGGAATTTCAGGCCAACGGGGGCACCCTTGAGGGCTTTAAACGGGCGGGGCATGCCTTTTTTGAAGATTTCTGCGCCCATCACCCGGAGCAGGCAGCGATTTTGTTCCGGGAGTCGGTGGGCAAAAGCGCTCTTGTGGAGCAGCGCCGCAAGGTGATTTTTGATAAATGCACCAGCGATGTACTGCAGGCATTAAATACGGTCAGCCACAACCAAACCGTGGCCTTCAAGGGCCGGTTTTCCGCTGAAGTCATTGCCGTGAGCATCATGGGCATCTATGAGCGGGTGGCCTACCATTACCTTCTCTGGCAGGACCGGTCCGAAGACCTCACCGATATCGGCAGGGATGCGGTTGCCTTTATCGCCGGCGGGGTCGGCAATCTGTTTGAGGATTCACCCGATACCTGAA
>JAGTVF010000336.1 GCA_018224315.1 Desulfobacterales bacterium
AGCCGTTGACCAGTTAAGTTGTCCTCCTTAATTGTCAACCTCCCTGATTCAGCAGCGCACCGGGAATTGCCGGCCCGGTACGCTGCTGATTTTTTTTGCGCTCCGGGCGTGGGGCAAAGCGTTGGTTGTTATGCGTTGCCGTTACATGCGTTATACAGGATGTTTTGGGTAACGTTTATAACGGCTGGTCTTTTCTGATTTGCTGCAAGCCTGCTCCGGGAATATATTGCTGTGTATTCCATGTTTGCATAAAACAGGCTTAATTGTTTTTGGCTTTCCGTTTCCATATGGAAGCTGAATCCACTGGCGTTTTTAACAGACAAGGAGAAAGATCATGAGCCGAATAGCAGCCATTCTTACGGATTGGTTTGAGGACAGCGAGCATACCCAGCCGGTGGAGGCCTTTGAAAAGGCGGGGCATACGGTGGTGACCGTGGGTCTGGAAGCCGGCCAGACGGTAACGGGCAAAAAGAGCGGAACAGAGGTGAAAATTGAACAGGCCGTGGCCGATACATCGGCTGACGGTTTTGATGCCCTGCTGATACCCGGGGGCTTTTCCCCGGACAAGCTTCGGGTGGATGAAAAGGCAGTGGCCTTTGCCAGGGCCTTTATGGACAGCAACAAGCCGGTTTTTGCCATCTGCCACGCACCGCAATTGCTCATTACCGCAGATGTGCTGCGCGGCCGGACACTGACCGGGTATACCTCGATTGTCCAGGACATTAAAAATGCCGGGGCAAACTTTGTGGACCGGGAAGTCGTTGTTGACGGCAATCTGGTTTCCAGCCGCAATCCCGGTGATCTGCCGGCGTTTATCAATGCGTGCCTCAAGCTGCTGGGAGGCTGACACAAAACCGGATGGCCGGCTTGCAGTGCACGGCGGCCATCCGGTGCGAATCAATGCCGTAATCGGCAGCATGCCATTGACGAAACCCGGTCATGGTTATAATCTGCTTTGTCCATGAATACAGGCAATGACAGCGGTAAATCAGACATCCCCCTTCCGGCTGGTCGCCGCAGACGGGCGAGAAACCGCACATGCCACTGCTGCGGCAAAACCGTGATGTTTTGCTGGACTTGCCGGTGTGGCTTTGCCATTTGCCAGGAGTGCATGCTCGAAAATCTCTGGGGGATGTCTTGTAACTCGATTACCTGGTATTGCCCGGACTGCGGCGGATTAAACGGATTCGGCAATCAATAGGGATCTGTCCGGAATCGTCCTGAAAAAATGTTTTACCAAAGGATCTCTTTTTGATGTTTTTTGCGGGCGTGATTAAATTTATGCAAAAAGTATTCGCTTAACCCGGTCAGCAGGGCCGGCAAGAAAGGAGCAGACCATCATGGACAAACGAAGATCCCAGAGAATCATAATGGATCGCGAAACTTTGAGTGCAACGCCCAGATGTCCGGCATGCGGGAAGTATTTCAGTCTGGGCGAAAGGGTTGTGCCGGCTTGCGGGGACTGGGGCAATACCCCCCGGTTGGTCCATGAAGAAGATGCGGTATTCGAAGAAGCTTCCGGGCGCTATGTCGCCCGAAGATGTGTTGATTTCAATAAAAATCAATCTTGAAAAAAGGTCATCCGCCAGCGCGTTTGACAGTATATCCCTCCTTTTTGAGGTGCTCTGCCAATAGATCCCGGTGGTCGCCCTGGATTTCGATTTGTCCGTTTTTCACGGTTCCGCCGCTTCCGCATTTGCCTTTCAGTCGTTTGGCCAGTTGTTTCAGCGCTTCGGGTTCAAGACCGGTTCCGGTAATCAGGGTGACGCCCTTGCCCTTTCGGCCCTTGGTTTCCCGCTTTATGCGCACGATACCGTCGCCCGGCGACGCAGCCGTTTTTTTCCGGCATTGGCAGGAATCCTGCGGTTTGCCGCATTTTTGGCATATGCGGCCTTTTTCAGTGGAATAGACAAGGCGGCTGTTGTTGTCGCTAAAGTGGGTCATTTGGCCTTTTTTTCATCTTTTCATTGTTTTAAAAGGCAGGGAACAATGCATTCCTCAATTTTTCCAATATCCGGAAAAATTGATGCTTTGGCGGAAAATTAAGCGGCATGAAATGATTTTTCAAGCGTTTTTTCACAAAGTAAGTCATGGTTGCGGGTTTGCCGGATATTTGCTAAAAGCAGGGAGAAAAAAGAAATCAAAACCTGCTTTCCATATTCCGGGTTGACCATGACACAAAATCCTGTTGCCGAATATATCTCTGCCAGCCGAAGCGGCAAAGACGCCATTGATCGCCAGCGAAAACTGCTGGCCGAGTATCAGGGTTCGCTTCAGCAGTTTTATGAAGCCGTGTGCGAAATCGTTCTGATCGTGAATGCCAACAGGCAGATCGTGTTTTTCAATTCCATTTTTCCTTCCCTGCTTAATGTGGAGAATCCCGAAACCCTATACGGGCTCAGGCCGGGTGAAGCCATGGGATGCATGCACGCCTGCAGCAATCCCGGCGGCTGCGGAACCAGCCGGTTCTGCACCCAATGCGGCGCTGTCAACAGCATTCTTTCTGCCCTGAATCAAAAAAATGATCTTCAGGAATGCCGCCTGTTAAAAGATGAATCTCTGGAGGCCCTTGAACTGCTGATTCGGACCACCCCCCTGGAAATACAGGGGCAGATGTTTAGCATTGTGGCCATTACCGATATCAGTCATGAAAAACGCAGAAGGGTGCTGGAGCGGATTTTTTTCCACGACGCCCTCAACACTGCGGCTGGTCTCCGGGTTTTTGCGCAGATGTTAAATGAGTCCCCGGATCATGAAAACGCGCAAATCTTCCGGCAAAGTCTGGTTTCGGGCATAGAACAGCTTGCAGATGAGATCTATTGCCAGAAGGAATTGCTGGCGGCTGAAAGCAATGAACTGGAGGTCAAAAAGCAGAAGGTGGACCCGGCTGTGCTGGTAAGGCAGACGGCTGAAATATATCAGCTCCGATTTCCCGATCACCGTATTGTTGTCCACGAATCCGCGCAAACAGTGACGTTGAACTCCGATTTCCGGCTGCTGCAGCGCGTGCTTGGCAACATGCTGCTAAATGCCCTTGAAGCCAGCAGCCCGGAGCAGACCGTTACCATCTCAACGCGGATCATCAAAGACCATGTGGAGTTCCGGGTGCACAATCCAACACCCTTGTCAAAGGAAAATCAACTCCAGCTTTTCCAGCGTTCCTTTTCCACCAAGGGCCAGGGCCGGGGGCTTGGCACCTACAGCATGAAACTGCTGACCGAGGGGTATCTAAACGGCTGGATTTCCGTTGACAGCTCCCCTGAAAACGGCACCGCCTTCACCGCCACCTATCCGCTATAGCCCTGGCCATAAAAAAGGGCCTGCAGATATTGCTTCTGCAAGCCCATGTTTTTGCTCTGGTGGGCGGTACTGGATTTGAACCAGTGACTTCTACCGTGTGAAGGTAGCACTCTCCCACTGAGTTAACCGCCCGTGTGAGTTTGGAGCATAAAATAAGGGCGAAGGGCCGGTGAAGTCAAGTATTATTTTTTCTGTGTCCCCGGATCAACCGGATCAGCCCCGGTGTTCGGATTTTCTTCTTCGTGCTGGATTTCATCCGGGGCCGGCAGGTCCTTTAAATCCTTTAGATCAAAGGTTTCCAAAAATTTTTTGGTGGTGCCGTAGAGCAGGGGGCGGCCGGCAATCTCCTTTCGGCCCAGAATGCGAATGAGTTTTTTTTCCAGCAGAAAACGCAGGGTCGCCCCGGAATTGACCCCACGGATGTGTTCCACGTCACTTCGCAGCACCGGCTGGTGATAGGCCACAATGGCCAGGGTTTCCAGGGCGGCCCGGCTCAGGCGCACGGGCTGGGGGGCCAGCAGCTTTTCCACCCATTGCCGGTGTTCCGGGCGGGTGCGGAACTGAAACCCGCCTGCCACCTCATGGAGTGTAAAGCCGCCGTTTCGTTCCTGGTGTTCCCGGACAAGGCTTTGCAAAGTGTCTTTGATTTCAGCGGCATCGGCATAAACAATGAGTTCACGGATCCGTTCTGCGGACAGGGGCGCTGGCGAGACAAACAAAAGGGCTTCAATAATGTTTTTCAGATCTTTCATGGTCTGCCTTTCATCTGGAAAACAGCTTGAATCCGCCGGCTGTTTCTTACTGGGAGATGCCCACAAGATTGAGCCGCACCACCTCCAGGATGGCCAGAAATGTTGCAATGATTTCGCCTTTGTCGGCGCAGTTGGCCGCCAAATCGGAAAAGGTCACGCTTTTGCGGGTTTCCAGCAGATCCAGAATGCCGGTCATCTTTTCTTTTACGGAAATTTTTTCCGGGGTAATGGAAAAATCCGTACCTCCGGCCATCTGCTCTGACAATGCCTGGTAGGCCCCAAGCAGATCATAAAGATTGGCCTGCACCGGTATGTGTTCGGGATTGCCGCCGTGGACCAGGGGCTCTGCGGGGCGGGCAAACACATTTTCGC
>JAGTVF010000337.1 GCA_018224315.1 Desulfobacterales bacterium
AAGCCTACGGCGGGGCCATCACCGGCATTGTGGGAGTGTACCGCGATCCGCTGGGCACTGGCAAAGGCGCGCGTCTGATCATGGGCAGCTATGGATTTTGTACCGGCGACCGGGATTATGACGGGGAACTGCAGCCAAAGCTGCACCCCAGACGGCTGCTTGACGGCATCATCGAAGGGGTACGCGACGGGGGCAACAAAAGCGGTATTCCCACGCCTTTCGGCCAGGTGACCTTTCACCACGGCTACATGGGCAAATGCCTGGTGTTTGTCACCGCCTTAGGGATGATGCCCGCCACGGTGGCCGGCACGCCGTCTGAGGAGAAAACCACGGCCGCCGGCGAGCTGATCGTCATGTGCGGGGGTCGGGTGGGAAAAGACGGCATCCACGGGGTGACAGCCTCATCTGAGATCTTTACGGAAAACACCCCGGCCGGCCACGTGCAGATCGGCGATCCCTATACCCAGAAGAAAATGCATGACTTTCTGCTCCAGGCCAGAGACGAGGGCCTGATCCGGTTTGTCACCGACAACGGCGGCGGCGGGCTGTCATCGTCGGTGGGCGAGACCGCCCGGTTTTCCGGGGGATGTGAGGTCTGGCTTGACCGGGTGCCCCTGAAATACGAAGGCCTTGATCAGTGGGAGATCTGGGTTTCCGAGTCCCAGGAGCGCATGACCGTATCCGTTCGCCCCGATGACGTGGAACGCTTTATGGCCCTTTCGGAAAAGCATGCAGTGGAAAGCACTGTGATCGGCAAATATACCGACTCGGGAAAGCTTCACATCACATACGAAGGGGTGACATGTGCATACGTGGACATGGACTTTCTTACCCGCGGCTTTGCCCAGTGGGAGTTTGATGCCGAGTGGCGGTCTGCTGAAATGCGCGGGCTCTGTGAACCGGTAATGGGCGAGCCCCGGGATTACAACCGGCTTTTGACTGATCTTCTGGCCCGGCCCAATATCTGCTCCAGGGAATGGATCATCCGCCAGTACGACCACGAGGTCCAGGGCACCAGCGTGATCAAGCCGCTGGTGGGAGCAGACCGGGATGTCAACAGTGACGCATCGGTGATCCGGCCGGTGCTGACCTCCGAACAAGGGCTGGCGTTTTCCCAGGCGCTGCTGCCGTTTTATTCCGCCATTGATGCCTTTCACATGACAGCCTGCACCATTGACGAGGCCGTGCGCCGGCTGGTGGCCGTGGGCGGCGATCCGGAGCATATCGGCGGGGTGGACAATTTCTGCTGGCCCAATATTCAGTATGATCCAAAACGCAATCCGGACGGCCGGTTTAAGGCGGCACAATTGGTGCGCTCCTGCCGGGCCCTGGCCGATACCTGCCGGACCTACGGCATTCCGCTGCTTTCCGGAAAAGACAGTATGTATGTGGACGGCCATCTGCCCGGGGCCTGCGGCGAGACCCACAAGCTTTCGGCACCGGAAACCATGCAGTTTTCTGCGGTCAGCGTGGTCAAAGACATTGACTGCTGCGTGACCCTGGATGTCAAGTGTCCGGGTGACGCGGTGTATGTGCTGGGCGTGACAAAAGACGAGCTCGGGGCTTCGGAATATTATGACCGGTTCGGCTATACCGGCTGCAATGTGCCGGTGGTTGACGCGCCAAGGCTTTGGCCGCTATACACAGATCTTCACGCGGCGATGAAAAAAGGACTGGCCGCATCGGTTCACGGGATTTACCGCGGCGGGCTGGGGGTTCACCTGGCCATGTGCGCCATGGCCGGAAACCTGGGCATTTGTGCAGATGTCCAAAAGGCACCCGGCCCAGAGGGCCTGCGGGCCGATCACCTGCTTTTCTCCGAGACCCCGGGCCGGTTTGTGGTGACCGTGGCACCGGAAAGCAGGAAAGATTTTGAATCCATGATGAAAGACCATGCACTGGCCTGCATTGGCGAGGTGACAAAAGCGCCCCGGCTGGATCTGTCCTATGGTGCAAACACGCTGGTGTCTTTGACGGTGGCCGATCTCAAGGCCGCGTGGAAAGCTCCGTTTGGAGGTTTGGTATAGATTTTTCGGCTGGTTTGGGCTACATATTTGTGAAATGAGCATCCAAGAAGATATATATGAGAAACAATTCTGAAATAAACGCCCTTGTGCTGACCGGTTACGGGCTCAACTGCGATGTGGAAACCGCCCATGCATGCGAGCTGGCCGGAGCCCGGGCCACGTGCGTGCACATCAATGACGTGATATCCGGATCCGTATCCCTGGAAAATTTCCAGTTCATGGTGTTTATCGGGGGTTTTTCCTGGGGCGATGATCACGGCGCCGGTGTGATCCAGGCCGTGCGCATGAAAAAAAACGCCGGCGGCCGCATCATTGGATTTATCCAGCAGGGGGGCCTGGTGCTGGGCATCTGCAACGGGTTCCAGACCCTGGTCAATTTCGGACTCCTGCCGGGTCTGGACAATGATTACACCGCCCGCAGCGTGGCCCTGACCTATAATGACTGCGGCAATTTCCGTGATGACTGGGTGCATTTGGCCATCAACGCCCAATCGCCCTGCGTATTTACCCGCGGCATGGAAAATCTGGAACTGCCGGTGCGTCACGGGGAAGGCAAGTTTATTGCCGACCAAAAGGTGATTGACCGCCTCATTGAACAAAACCAGGTGGTGTGCCGATACACCCGGGAAGACGGCGGTTTTGCAGCTGGCGCGTTTCCGGCCAATCCCAACGGGTCCATGGCCGATATCGCCGGCATCTGCGATCCCACAGGCCGGGTTTTCGGCCTGATGCCGCACCCGGAAGCCTATAATCATCCGGCCAACCATCCGGACTGGAGTCGGGCCAAACAGGTCCGCCGTTGCGGCGGCGCAGATAAAAAACCGCTTTTGTCCGCTGCCGGGGTCCGCATTTTTGAAAATGCGGTTACATATTTCCGGGCCTGAGTTTGATTTCTGATTGATAACCAGCAATGCCGGACGATCATGAAACCACGCCTGATCATTGTCAAATTTATCACAGCAGAGCGGCTCGAAGCCTTTCATGATCAGCTTCAAACCGGTCCCCGGAACCTTGCCCTGAAAAGACCCCTGCCCGAAGACACGCCAATCGTGTTGTTTCTGACCGCCCCGGACATGGAAGCCCCTGTGGTGGAAAACGCCGTTGTGACGCAGCATACAGAAGACAACACCCGGATTGCCCTGGTCAATGCTGCCGGAAAACAGATGGCTTCCGCTCTGCCTGAAAAATCGATTGGGAGCCGGAATTCAAACGCCCCGGGCCCGACATCCTTTGAATGGATTCGGCAGGTGGTTTCCCAAAAAGAGCCGGAAGCCGATCCCGAGCCATTGCCCTCGTTTTCAGGCAAGCCTGTTGAGGAAACCAAAACCCTTGACCCGGATGAGCGTGAGCGGATCCGGCCCGTGGGTGAATGGATCATGAAGCTGACCAAGTCCATTTTGCGCACCGGCTATTATGATGCTTCCCATCCGGGTGCAACAGAGGCCGGAAACGGGCTGTACCAGGAGTTTCAGAAGGTAATGGGGGATTGCCCGGAGCTTTTGCTCACTGTGGAGGAAAAGCAGCAGCAGACCGATATTGTTATTTCCGGGATTCTGGATGCGCCGGTATCCGTGCGAACCGTTGTGGGCATGGGATCGGCGGCCCTGTATGTGCCCAAGCTGTTTGAGTATTTCGAGAAAAAAAAGCTGCTCAGCATTGCCATTAAAAAAGACATTTCCGCTGATCATTTCCGAGCCTTTGTCCGAATCATGAGCGATCCAAAGGTGGATCAAAGCGGGGCCCGGGAGGCCGGACGCGTTTTGACCGCAGCGCTGGTGG